>VGML01000018.1 GCA_016866415.1 Bacteroidota bacterium
GTTCCATGCTGATTTTATTGTCTTTCCCGAACGAAAATGACAAAGTATCTTTCGTAGAATTCACATCCAAATAGGATTTACCCATAAATGTTCCGTCAAAATAAATGTTGGATTCTCCGCTCATTAAATTCAGCTTTTCCCAGCCGGTAACTTGTGCTGCCAAATAAACGCTTGGGTCAATTTTAGGAACGGCATGGTATTCATATGAAGCATTTAAATCATACGTCGAAATACTCACGCGGTGATCCATTCCATCTGTTGGGATTGACATTTTGGACTGAATTGCATATTCTACTCGTAAATCTTTTTTCACAACGGAAGTCTGAACGTTTGATGCCCATTTTTCTTTTTCGTTTAAAGTTTTAGAATCAAACAACATTTTCCCTTTTCTTCCAGATCGAGCCCCTCTGAATTGAATGCCCTCATCACTAAACCCATCTTCTTTTCCATCAAAATCGTCTACCGATAACGTTGAGATTTGAGAGGCAGACATTTTTGTAGGCATTCTTTGAATGTCTTCTCTACTGAATGAAACTATATCTCCTGTTACATCACCATAACTTACAGAAACTCCATTTGTAACTACTACTTCATCCAATTCAACTGAATTCGGTTTTAAAAAGAATTTCAAATAAGGCGAATTGATTTGCTGTTGAGCGTCTTCATAACCAACGAATGATGCTTTCACCCACGTTTCACCTCTTGGGACCGTCAACATAAATTTCCCGTCAAAATCTGTTACCGCATTGATGTTCGGATCATTGAAGAAAGCAACTTTAGCGAATGGCAGCGGTTTTCCATTTGAAGCATCGATTACTTCTCCGCGAAGTTTTTCACCTTCAAAACTTACAGTTGGAATTGATCGCGTTGATTGTTGCGTCTGTTGCGGATAATTGTTGTAATACAAATACCACGGATTCAAAGTTGGTTCTTGGGCATTTTGGTAAGGATCGTTGGTTGACAAAACCATGTCCACATTTTTCCATTCAATACCTGTATTTTGACTGACATTCGCTTTTGCTTCTAACTTTACCGGTTTTCCAATTCCTTCACTTCGCATGTCGTAATAAGGTTTCCATGTGGCGCGTGGAGAAATGTAATTGAATTCAAAATTGGCATTGGTCGCTTTTTCAACATCCACTTCTACAACGATTTCGGAGTAATTAATCACCGGTTTGCTACGTTGACTGATGATTTCTTGCTCCAACTGATTCAGCCGCTTTTGCAAATCTTCCAATTCGTTATAAATTAACGTTTGACGCGTGGTTATTTCCGTCAATTTTTGATGCATAAATGTATACGCTTCTTTTAGTTCAGCCATTTTCAAACCTTGAACAGCGCCTTTTAAATCACGATTTTTCATCAACAGACGGCGATCGAGTTCCAAAATGGTATATTCATCTCGTAATTGTTGATCTTTCGCTTCTAGTTCGCTTCGTTTCGCGTTGAGTTTTTTTACTTCTTCGCTACTGATTTTCTGGTCTTCATAGTTTTTTCGGGTACGAACGGAAAGAATTGTCAGATTACCTTCAGCTTTCACTTGGGGAGATCAGAATATTGAGAATAACAAAAGATATTATTTTAATGAAAAAGATTGGATTGAATTTAGTGAACTGAAAATTTACCTTTCCAATTATTCATGGAGTAAATCTAAAGGAGGGATTATTTTGAAATTAGTAGATTTGATTGATAATGAAAATGCTGAATCGAAAGTTATTCTTGATTCTGTTAAAATTAATTATTTTGAAACCTTAACCTTTCAATTCGGATTGGATAGTGTAATCAACACATCTGGAATCCCCGATGGTGATTTGGATCCAATTAATGGAATGTATTGGGCTAGCGCAAAATCAAAAGGCAATCTTTAAAATTCCTTTAAATCCAACACAAAACACGGGTAATCCAACTGCAACAACAGGTGGTAATATTGGTATTTTCATAAATGGTTTGCCCTATTTGACTATCGTGATGGAGTTGCATGGAGCACGACAACAAATGCGCTTTGTGGTGGCCCTGGGAACCCGCCTTGCTCTGGGGCAACTTATTGGAATCGCGATGCAGTTCCTGCTGAAAAACCAGGATTTGACTGTTCAAAAGGACATCCGGCCATGGGTAATTACCACCATCATCAAAATCCGAGCGCATTCAAACTTGACCTCAATGTGATAAGTACTATATGTGATTTATACGATGCTGACGGATTATATGCAATAGATTCTGCTATTCACTCACCATTAATTGGGTTTGCTTATGATGGTTTTCCGATTTATGGTGCATATGGTTATAAAAATGCAGATGGAACCGGGGGAATTACTCGGATTAAATCAGGATATCAATTTAGAAATATTAGTTCTCGATTGGTTTGGGCAGATGGAACTGACGTACCCGATGGTCCAGCCGTAAGTACAACCTATCCTTTAGGATATTTCCGAGAAGATTATGAATTCGTTGCACATGCCGGACAAGCTGATTATTTAGATGAGCATAATGGACGTTTTTGTGTAACACCTGAATATCCAAATGGAATTTATTGCTATTTTGCAACAGTTGATGCAAATTGGAATTCAGCCTATCCGTATGCGGTTGGTCCTTATTTTTACGGCAATAAAACCGCTTCAAAGGTTACAACCATAGGTGAAACTGTTACCACATATACGAGCACAGCAAGCATTGAAGATAAGACAATTGAGTTTTCTGTTTTTCCAAATCCGGCAACAGACATATTGATCATTCAAGTTAGTGGTTTGAACGAAATTGATTTAAATGTTGAGCTTTTTGATTTGTCAGGAGAATTAGTCGCTAAAAATAAAATTCTTCAAGGAAGTACCATTTCCTATTTTGATGTTTCAACAGTTTACTCTGGAATGTATTTTTTAAAGATTGGAAACAAAACACTTGAGGTAAAGATTGGTTATTAAATCAAAATAATTTATTTAAATCTTTCGCATGCTTAATTTCAATCACCAAATCTGCGATTAAATCAATTTTCATATTTACTTGTGCTCCACCAGCATAGATAGGTGTATTATCAACAGCCACTTTTAGTTGTTGGAAATACTTTACCAAAAATTCATCCTCAACGGCGGTTAACCACGAAGTGATGACAGCACTGGGTTTTAATATTTTAATGCAATCCAAGGCTGACTCAAATGGCAAACTTTGTCCAAGATAAACAGAGTTAAGACCTTTAAAACGAAGTAAAAACTGGTAATATAATAAACCTATTTCATGCCATTCATGCTCTGGAAGGAAAAGCATTATTGAGGGCTTACTAGAATCCGGAATGGGAAGCTTGTCTATTTCAGAAATAATTTTCTGCCTGATTAAATTTGAAATAAAATGCTCTTGTGCTGCTGAGATTGAACCAACCAACCACATAACTCCAATTCGGTCTAAGAAAGGAATTAAATGATGGGTAAATGTGTTTTCTAAACCAACCTCCCTTATCAAATCATTTAAGGTGTCACGAAAAAGTAATTCATCTAAATGGATTAAGGCGAGTATTAACTTTTCTCCACTATTATCCAGTTCCGTGGACACCCTAATTTCCCAAACCAACTCGTTTATCTCCTCCCTGGAAAGATTGGCTATTTTCGATATTTTGTAACCGCTTTTATTTAAAAGACTAATGTTCAATAAGTAGGATAACTCATCATCCGTGTAGGTCCTTATTTGCGTATCGGTTCGATCCGGAATTAACAATGCGTATCGCTTCTCCCAAATACGTAAGGTATGGGCTTTAATTCCAGTTAAAACTTCTATATCTTTAATTTTATAATCTCCCACAACTATTTATTAAACAACAGTTATCAAGATTTGTTCAATCTATAAATAAAAAATATCAGATATAAAATTTAACTTTGAAAAATGCAAATAAAGGAGGCTGTTTTCATTGTTTCAAATACTGAAATTAAAAATTGCCCAATTGACAAAAAACCTGAATTCGCGTTCATTGGCCGCTCCAATGTTGGGAAGTCTTCCTTGATTAATATGTTGACAGCAAAGAAAGGTCTTGCGAAAACATCTGGTACTCCTGGAAAGACCCAATTAATTAATCATTTTTTAATAAATGACAAGTGGTATATTGTCGATTTACCAGGCTATGGGTATGCAAGAGCATCCAAAACAATGCGTTCAAAATGGGAAAAATTCATTGCTGATTACCTGACAAAACGTGAGACTTTGATGAATATTTTTGTTTTGTTGGATGCTCGTTTAGAACCCCAAAAAATTGATCTTGAATTCATGAATTGGTGCGGTCAAAAAGGGTTACCTTTCTCAATGGTATTTACCAAAATCGATAAGCTTTCGAGTTCAGTTCTTCAAAAAAACCTAGCGAAATACAAAAAGGAAATGCTTAAATTTTGGGAAGAAATGCCGCCTGTTTTTACTAGCTCTAGCAACTCGGGATTTGGCAGGGAACAATTGTTGAATTACGTCGAAGCAATTATTAAATAAACTTACTCGAACCAAACTTTATTGAAGAAAGACCTTGGCCTATCAGAGTGCATAAACTTATTCCCTCCATAAGTTTTAATAACAGCAAAATAATTTTCGCCAAACATAACTCTTACCCAATTCAACCCTTCTGGATACGTATCTGAAAGACCTTCGTAAATCTCCGTTCCATTATCCAACATTTTTTTTTCATAAGGGGAATTAGGAGGGCTCGCAATGTAAATTGAAGCAATTTCTTCAAGAGTTAAAGAACTATCCATTGGCTGAATATCAATTTGATAGGTGTTTCCTTGACCAAGATCACTATATTCAGTGTAAAACTTTTGTCCTCATTTATTTTCTCAAATGGCTTACCTGGAAATTTTGCAACAAGACCAACTTGCTCGTTATAGTATAAAAACTCATTTTTCGCTTTTACATCTGATTTAGCTTTTACCGGATTTTCAGAAATAATCCATAATATCGGTCTCAAACGATAACCTTTCGATCTCAAAAGACGAATTAAACCATCTGAGCCTGCTAAGTGACTAGAACCAACTGCACAAAAAAGACTTTTCTTGGTTTTCAATAATGAATCTAGTTTCAAGGACATTTTGAAGTTCCGCTTAACGATTAAATTCTCATAAGCATTTTCTTTCACCGACAAATTGGCCTCAACAAATCTATTGATCGCGTCCAAATCTCCTTTTAAATATAAATCCATCAATTTTTCTTGCGAGAAATCAAGAAGACTCAAATTAACTGCATCTCGTTCAACGATTGGAAAATCTGACACTAATTCCATTTGATTAACCAAAGATTCAAGCTCATAAAAGGATTTTTTTGCATTGTAGCAATAGGTTTCAAAGTAAGCATCCAAAAATTGAGGCATTCCGTTTTCCGATCCATAAAACGTATTTGAGGCTTCATTGGACCCTGTGTACGGCTGACCATTCTTATCGTAAAGTGTGCTTGGAATAGTTCTTCTTGTATCAAGTTTTTCGAACAATTTAAAAATGTCTGTTTCCAAAACGATTGATTCAGAATTATTCAATGCTAAGTAGAGCGAATCTGAAAATGTAAAAACGCGTTTATCATTCGAATGAATTGTTCCGAATAAATAAGATTTAGGTCCTTTCCCGTTCAAGGAAATCTCCCAAAGCAGCTCCTTGTTTGGTTCGATAATTTGCGCTTGTACACTACCAAACAGACAAAATAGTATCAGTGAAAGCGCCTTATTCATCAAATCAAAGTTACTTAATAAAGTTGATTCTCGATTCGATTAAAACCTTTAGATCAATAAAATACTTGACTTATAAAATAGCTTCCGAAAAATTAAGACAACAAATTATTTTAATTATCTGCGCCAAATGTTAACTATTAATTCCGTTGCAAAAACACTTTTTGATGACTTCCATCGGAATAATAATAAATCAATATTCCGTTTGAATTTTCATTTGTAACTTCTCTTCCGGATAAATCAACAATTTTCACAAGTGTTTTTGGAGTGGCAGACAACGTCTCGATTCCAGAACTTTGGTAAGTGTACTGTCCGTTAACGAAAATGTATTTGATATTCATAGATTTCTGTGAACAGAATAAAATGAGCGTATAATCGTAACAACCATTTGCATTAAATCCTGGAGAAACTGAAGTAATAGTTGTGCTTACTCCATTTGTATCAACGAATACCCATAAAACTAATGCAGAGTCGATTGCATTAGATCCCAAAACAACAGTTGATAAATAGGCTGTATCAACTGCGTTGAAATCGAAGTTACAATCCTCAATTTGCATTACAATACTACCGGCTGGATTGTTACATCCACCATTACCAGAAATAATTAAAGTGTCCCCACCGCCTGAGTTTTGTCCTTGGTAAGATATGCTATCACATGCTATTGTGTTGCAACCGTTCTGGTCAGCTACATAACAACAAATAGATGTTCCTGCACACAAATTGGAGACTGTGGTTGTTGTGGAAACGCCATTTTGCCAAGAAAATGTGTAAGGCGCCGTTCCGCCAGTTGCGGTAACCGTTGCAGTTCCATCACACGAAGAAGCTGAAGAAGCAGATTGAATGTTTAATGTTGCTGTCAAACCAGCACATGGATTTCCTGAACCAGATCCAATTATAAAGGTTGATGTCATGGAAGTTCCATTGATTGTTTAGGTAACAGTGTATGTTCCTGAACATAAATTGTATATACAATAGCCACCTTGTTGCAGTACAGCACCTCCACCTGCCCAATATATGGAAGTAGCACTCACCGTATTCGATGCAGTGGAATCTAGGCAAGCTGAGCCGTCACAGGTAGTTGGAGCTGAAGTATTTTGTGTAAGTATATTGATTTGTGCACTAACTTGAACAGAAACTATCGTGATTAGGCCTGTTAAAAGGAGTTTAAAATTTTTCATAACTCGTTGAATTTTAGCGCTTAGTAAAACAAATGTACAATTTTAATTCGAAGTATTTTTTATTTTTAAATCTTGGTTAATTAAAGTTATAGCTTATCCTTTTTTATTATTGACGGTCATTTCTTACTTTTGAGTTATGAAATTTATTATTCTCATTTTGCTTTTTTCTCTATCGAACTTTTTGTTTTCCCAACGAAATACAAAACCGAAATTAGTTGTTGGAATTGTCGTTGATCAAATGTGCTATGATTATTTATATCGTTTTCAGCAACATTTTTCAGCAGGAGGGTTTAAAAAATTCTTAAATCAAGGATTGAACTGCCGAAATGTTGTTTACAATTACGTCCCAACATACACAGGTCCTGGTCACGCATCGATTTACACGGGAACAACTCCGAGTAATCATGGAATCGTTGGAAATGAATGGTATAACCGAACAACAAACAGCACTATTAACTGCGTTTCCGATGAAAATTCTTCAACCATCGGAAGCAATTCCGAAGAAGGCAACACCTCTCCTGTAAATTTGAAAACCTACACGATTACGGACCAATTGAAGTTGACCTATCCGACTGCTAAAGTTGTTTCAATTTCAATAAAAGATCGGGGTGCAATTCTTCCGGGTGGACATTTGAGTGATGGAACTTATTGGTTTGATTATTCGACTGGGACATTCATAACAAGTTCGTTTTTCAAAAAGGAGCTTCCAAAATGGGTCACCAATTTTAATTCAAAAAAAAATGCCCAATCTTACGCAAAAACGTGGGATTTGCTTCTGCCAAAAGAAAAGTATCAATCAGTTGATGACAGCCCCTATGAAATCTTGGTTGTAGGAAAAACAACACCTACATTTCCTTATGATTTACTGAAAATGTCTGGTGGAAAAATAAACACACAATTCTTTACAGCATCACCGTTTGCAAATACGCTGCTTACTGATTTCGCATTGGAGTCAATTTCAAATGAAAACCTTGGATTGGACAATCAAACGGATATGCTTTGCATCAGTTATTCATCAACAGATATTGCTGGACATACGTTTGGACCTTACTCATTGGAAATCGAAGATATGTATGTGCGATTAGATAGAGAATTGGAACGGCTATTGACAAACCTCGAAACAAAATTCGGAAAGGATGGATTTGTTGTTTTTTTAACAGCTGATCATGCAGTTGTTCCTGTTCCTCAAATGTTGATCGACAAAAAATTACCTGGGGGATATCTCTTTTTGGATGAATATATGAAAGAACTAAAAAGTATTTCCTTATCCAAATTTGAGGCTGATTTAATAGAGCATAAAACCAACCAGAACATATATTTGAATCTCAAAAAAATCGACTCGCTAAAATTAAATAAGAATGATATTGCTATCTTTTTTGCCGAAAAAATTAAATTATGGCCCAATGTAAAAGCAGTTTTTACTTCTCAAGAACTTTCAAATCCAGCAAACGATAACGAATGGAAAGATATAATTCGATTAGGCTATGAATCGAAACGTAGTGGAGAGATTATTTTCATCATGGAACCAGGTTTTTTAGTCAAAGAAATCGATTCGGAAAATGCACATCGAGGAACTTCTCATGGATCTTCATTTAATTACGACACGCATGTTCCTCTGATTTGGTATGGAGCTCAAATTCCTTCGAAAGACGTTTATGAAACTTATGAAATAACAGATATTGCTCCTACTCTTACTCACATTCTCAATTTACAACGCTCGGGAGCAATGACCGGCAAACCTATTCTCGAAGTCTTGAAAAAATAACGAATGGACGAAACACGATTTTTTCGGAACCACTTAGGTCAAACGAATGAGCAGCCATTTTTAATTGAAGTTGAGCGAGCTGAAAGAATTTACATTTACGACAAAGATGGCAAATCTTATATGGATATGATTTCAGGTGTGGCAGTCAACAACATCGGTCATCGGCATCCAAAAGTGATTGAAGCAATTCAAAATCAGATGAATAAGCACTTACATGTCATGGTATATGGTGAATTCGTGCAAGATGCTCAAAATGAAATGGCTAAAGAGCTTATTGAACTCCTTCCAAAAAAGTTAAATTGCGTTTATACGGTTAACTCGGGCACTGAAGCGATAGAAGCCGCACTTAAATTAGCCAAACGTTACACGGGTAAAACGGAAATCGTATCATTTCGCGGATCCTATCACGGCAGCACGCATGGCGCAATGAGTGTTTCCGGAAATGAAATCAAAAAACAAGCATTTCGACCCTTGCTTCCAGATGTGCGTTTTCTTGAGTTCAACAACTGCGAAGTGTTGAATCAAATTTCAGAAAAAACAGCTGGTGTCATAATCGAAACTATACAAGGAGATGCAGGTGTTCGCATTCCTAAAAAAGACTTTCTCATAGCTTTGAGAAAGCGATGTGATGAGGTTGGCGCTCAACTAATTTTTGATGAAATTCAATGCGGAATGGGTAGAACAGGTAAAGTTTTCGCATTTGAACATTTTGGAGTTATTCCTGATATTTTGACGCTTGGAAAAGCTTTAGGCGGAGGATTGTCGATTGGAGCTCTTGTTTCATCGAAAGAAAAAATGCAAATTTTCACCAATAATCCAATGCTTGGTCACATCACAACTTTTGGTGGCCATCCCATAAATTGTGCGGCATCGGCGGCTTTTTTAAAAGTCCTTAAAACTGAGATAGATTGGAATGAAGTTGAACGATTGGGAGCTCTTTTGGAAAAAATAATTTCTCAAAGCCACGAAATAAATGCCATTCGAAGAATTGGGATGATGTTTGCCTTCGATATGGAGTCTTCCGAACGTGTGGCTAAAGTTGTAGAAAAATGCTTGGAAAAAGGATTAATTACTTTTTGGTTTTTATCACACCCTTATAGTTTCAGACTTTCTCCACCGCTGAATATTTCTGAGGATGAAATCATATTAGCTGGGAAGCTCATTTTGGATGCGATTCTAGAAACAAACGGTTAATCAATACTGTTACATCAATTTCATTAAATCAAATTAATCTGGAGAAAAGGGATCTGACTGACCTTTTCGGCTTACTTCCACCCCATTACTAAACATTTTCTGTACGGCAACTTTTCCATTTCGATTAAAGATTACAAACCATCCATCTTTAAGTCCATCTTTATAATGAATTTCGCTATTTAACTCTCCTCTGCGACCAAACTCTTTCATGACGCCGTGAAGTTTCCCTTTTTTGTATTGCGTGATATAAGTTGGTATGACACCTCCAGGATAATAATCATACCAAGTTCCATTTTTAAGACCATTTTTGTATTGCCCTTTTGCTTTTATTTGGTAGTCAACTTTTGAATAAGCTTCGAACTTGCCGTGAGGGACACTCACCGATTTTTTCATGCCCAAAACGAGTATGTCATTTTGCTTATTTTTTGCTTTAATGACTTTGTATGTGTTAATTTCTTTGAGCGCTCCGTTATTGTAGTAATCGCGCCATTCTCCAGTCTTTAGATCATCTTTATATTTTCCTTCAAGAATCAATATTTTTTGAGGTGAATAAGAAAACCAGTTTCCATTGAGTTTGCCTTTTTTGAAAGTTGATTTGTTTTTTAGAACACCATTATCCCAGTAATTTTTCCATTCACCATCCTCTTTGCCATTGAGGTAATCACCTTCCATGAGCAAAGCACCATCTTCATACCATGTTTGCCAAAAGCCATCTCGCAAGTCATTTTTATATGACCCTGAACGGTAATCCGTACCATTTTTATAAAAATAGCGCCATTCACCGTGTTTTTTGCCCTTTAGGAAATTCGCTTTGTAGGAAAGTTCCCCTGAAGAAAAATAATAGTTCCAAGGTCCATGTTGAACACCGTCCTCAAAACTTCCTTCCATATCCATCTTTCCTTCTTTGCTTTTCCAAATCCATTTTCCATTTTTAAACCCATTTTTGTAAGTCCCAAAAGTCAATGTATCACCATTTTCGTAAAGCTCTTGGTATTCTCCATCCAGTGAATCTTTTTTGTAGTTCACTTTTTTTTCTAATATTCCATCGGAAGAGTAAAACACCCAAGTACCATGCTTTTTGCCTTCAAGAAATTCTCCTCCGACGGAAAGCATTCTCCCTGCTGTATATTCTGAAAAAGGTCCGGTTTTCAACCCTTTTTCAAAAGCGTAGTATTCTTTTGGATTTCCATTAATGTAAAAGGTTTGAAATGTTCCATTTCCATCAACTATAGTTTGTGTTTGAGCCGAATCATTATCCCAATATTGCATAAGATAGATTGTATCATTTACTACTTTTTCGACCTTTTTCATTCTCCCGTCATCATAAAAATACTCCCATTTACCATCTGGACTTCCCATAAAGTAGTTACCAGAAATAATCAATTTACCGTCTTTATTCCACTCCTTGTATGTGCTATCAGGAACGTTAAAAACAAAGAATGTAATGCTATTTATCTTTTTATCCGGAAAATAGAGCGTTTGTTTTCCATGTAAGCGATCTCTGTAAAAATTCGATTCTTCTTCTAAAATCCCCTTGTAAGAATAAAAAAGCCATTTACCATGCTTTTCAGTTGTATTTGGAACAATATCACTAGTATAATAGGATCCAACCGCCTGAACTTTTTTGTTCTCAGCGTCCCAAAACAACTTGACTTTAGGAGATAGATTTTCACTAAGTACTTTTTGACTATTAAATACAAATGGGAGAAATATAAAGCAGAAAAGGATTTTCATTCTATTAAAATGTTGGATAATTCATGTGTTACGTTTTTTGAATTAAATTTTGTAGAATTAAAAAAACACCGAACAGGCAAAAAACAATTCCAATAACGCGATTTAGCGCAGTAAGTAATTTTTGATTCACTAAAGGCCTTAGTTTTTTTGCTGCCAAAATCTTTAAAATATCAACCCCAAAGAAAGTAAGAAGCACAATGGAAATAAATAGAAAAACCCAACCAATACCTGATTTGTCTGGCGCAAATTGATTAGCGAAAGAGGCAACACTTAACCAATAAAAAATAACCAAGGGATTAGCGAAGTTTAATAGAAATCCCTTAACACCAAGCATAACATAATCCTTTGTCTGGGTAACAGGCATATTCACAACTTCATTCGTATCTATAACACTATTTTCAGTTAACGCCGGTTTTTTAAAAAAGGTAAATAACCCATAAAGAATAAATATAGTTCCGCCGATAAAACTAAAAAGTATTTTATTTGATGCGGTATCCAAACCTTTAATTTGCTCCATGAACATCACGGCAATCAAAATATAAAGCAAGTCACTTAAAAATACACCCAAGTCAAATGAAATTGCCGCACGAAAACCTTTGGTAATGCTGGTTTCTAACAATATGAAAAATACAGGGCCTATTAAAACACTTAATAAGAAACCAATACTAAACGCTTGAATGAAGAACTGCATTTTACAAATTTAACTATTACCCTTAAAGAATTTCCATTGAAATAATGATATTGTCTATATCTGATTGTTTATAATTCACACAAACTAATTACCTTTACACAGAAAATTAGAATTTATGAAAACAGCCATTGCTAACGAACAACTTGACGCAATTATTAAAAAAGTAGAGAAGAGCGGTCTTGAAGCTCCGAAATTAATTGATGATTTAAAGGCTTTGCGGGAGTTAGCGATTAAGGAACAGGATCCTTTGGTTGTTAAAGTTCTTAGGTTGACGTATGAGTTCATTTCAGAAAACGAATGTTTTGATGTGGAAGCTCAGTATGAAGAAGATGAAGAAGGAAATGAATATCCAATTGAAATAGAGGATAAGGAAAATCTACTTTATCTCCTAAATCTTCTTAAAAACGCCGATCACAAAATTAACAGAGAGGAAATCAAGGACTACCGTAGTTCCTTGAAAATGGAACTGTATTAATTTATTTTTAATTCGAGGCAACTTTTTGAAAAACGTATTCGTCATTAAATTGAACAAAAACGTTTGTTCACTTTGGTTTTATATTAACTTGCAGTAACCTGAAAAGATTTTTAGCAGCAAAACTTTGTTTCTATTTATCTTTTCAGGTTTTTTTATGCGCAATAACCACAGTATTTCGCATCTGAATCATGCTCAAAATGAATGTCTAAATTGTAAATCTCGTTGAGTAATTCTTCGACTAAATCTTTAAAGACATGCGTCATTCCTTCAATCTCTTTTTCGTAATTCAAAACAAATAATTTGTCATTTTTCACTAATGACATGATAATCGCTTGATCTGGAAAACAATTGTATTTCTCTTTAAAGAATAGACAATACAATGTGAGCTGAAGCGCGTGTTTCGTTTTTTTGAAGGATTGTTTCAGGCCTTCTTCCAACAAGTTGAATTTCACATCCTCGTCTTTCACTTTGCCAGACTTGTAATCGATAACTCTGTATTTATCTCCCACGCGATCAATTCGGTCAATGTATCCTTTAAATTTGATTTTTTTCACCGCCCCATTCACATTAATTTCCAATTCAGTTTTCAAGGCGGCTTCAACTTGTTCAATATAAATTTGTTCCGTTGTATTCGCAAGAAACTCTTTCTCTTTAATCAATACATTTTTTGTGATCTCCATTGCCATTTCATAGCTCAAAAGGTTTTTCCCATTTTTAAATAACGATTCATCACCACCAAAAAAATCTAAAAATTGATTGTGAAGGATGGATTTATAGTCATTAATCATTTCATCAATATGGGAAGTTGAAATTGGAGGAGGAGAAGGAGTGATGTAGTTTCCATCTTCATCGCGCTGAGCAAACGGTTTAAATAATAATTCGAGTGTTTTGTGAATAAATGAACCAAACGTATTTGATTCAACGCCTTCTTCAACCGATTTTTCCTCGCCAAATTCGACCAAATAACGGTAATAGAAATCTAAAGGACACGTCATGTATTTATTGAGCGCTGAAGCAGAAATAGATCGTTCGAAAAAGGAATCGAGTCGTTCAACTATTTCTGGTTTTTTATCCACCACATTCGAAGGCAATTCCGTAAGTTCAGGAAATGGAACGGTATAAAATTGATTTGAAATTTTTACGTTTCGATTGATTTTAGCTAATTCTAGTTTCAATTGAAGTAGATATCGACTTGCCTCATTGCTTCCTATTTGTTCAGCCGCAGTGGTGTACGTAACCCACAAATTTTTACAATTATGTAGTAAGCGGTAGAAGTGGTGTGCAAAAATCCCTTGTTTGTCACGTGTAGATGGTAATCCCAAGCCATAGCGTAAATCCATCGGAATGATCGTTCTAACGGGATTTGTTCCGGGTAATTTCCCTTCATTGAAACCAAGTATGAAAATTCGTTCAAAGTCCATCAATCGCGTTTCCAAAAGTCCCATGATTTGCAAACCATTCGTTGGATTACCATGAAAGGCCATGTTTTTTCGATTCCAATGCTGATAGAACAACGATTTGAAACTCCGTAAATTCATTTCTGGAATTCCTTCTTCAATTATTCGTTGAAATTCTAGAAGAGCGTCATCAAAAATCAAGACAATATTACGTTCGAATTCAGCTGTTTGATCTAATGATTCTAATAAAAGTGAATTCAATTTTCTAATTTGAGTCATGGCTAATTTCCAATCGTTCTTCCAATTAGTTGATAACGCTTGCAAAAGGATATCAGCTTTTGGTCCAATTTGTAAGTTATCAACCCGTTGAAATATTTTGTTTTTCCGAATGGTTTCTTGCTCGAGTTTGACTAGCTGATTTTTTTCTTTTGCGTCAAGCGCTGAAAGAATTAGTACGTTGTTAATCGATCGCTGCAAATCTTTAAAATAGAAAGCCTCTGTTTTGAACCTAATTTTATTTTCTTGAATGTCAAAAATCAGTTCTATCCATGATTTAATAGGCGTTTGACTCAAGGGTAAGCCAAGTGTTACATTTGCCTTTCCAACACTTGCGGGAATGTTTTTAACCATTGCACCAATTAAAGATTCATCGCTCAAAAGAACCAAGGTTTCATTGACTTCATCAGGTGATAGTTTCTCCAATTCTGTTGCGGCAACTTTGACTTGTCCCGTATGTTGAGCGCATTCAACTACTTCTATTTCTAATTTTTTTTGGTTTAAGTCATCCGAAATGAAAAGTGGATCTTTGATTTCTAGAAAATCGATGTTTTTTCGAAGAAATGCACCAGCCTCGTGAATTGGATTGTCCAAATAGTATTTATCGGCATTGATAATGTATTCCGCACGATTTCTGCGTATCAGTTTTTTAATAATAGTTAATTCAGCCAAGGAAAGCGCGTTGAACCCAGCAAATATGAAGAATTGATTTTCGTTCTTTTCGAAAAGTGGTTCTGGATTTTCTGCCAATTGCCGATAGGCGAGACCAGCGGTTACAAATCCTTTGTCTCTGATTTTAAGGTGAAGGTTATCATAATAGCTTGGAATTCGTTCCCAAAATTCCATGAATTTCTTTTGCGATGCAGAAAACTTTTCTTCGTCGATTTTCCAACTTTCAAGTTCCTTTATGGCTTTTAGATTTTTAAATACTTGGGAATAATCAAGCATGTAACGGTCAATATCATCGAAATCACTCAGGAGCATTGAGCCCCAAGTAGTAAATTCTTCGAACGTCTCAAAACGACCTTCATCTGTTTCTCGATACATTTCAAAAAGTCGAATTAATAGACGCGTATTATCAATAATTGGTTTGGAGTGTTTTTTAACCCAGCGATCAATGGTTATAATCTCAGGAGCGAAAATGGGTTTTCCATATTCCACTAAAAGTGCTTCTGCTAAATATTTGGTTGCTCGTTCGGATGGAAGGATGATCGTTAACGACCGTAAATCGTAGTTTTTGCTTTTGATATGAGCGGCGAGTTGTTGTAAAAATTTCATTTATTTTTGAGTTAAAAACGTGAGATAAGTAGAACGATTAACAGTCTTGAAAATAACATCTGGATAGTAAGATTTAAATAACGGAGCCTCCTTTAGCATCTTTTTCTTTTCCAATGAAAATTTATAGGCATGTTTAGAATTCTCTTGAATTTCAATGAAATCGAGTTGTTGTCGAGTGTGACTTCGCCAAAAGAAATAGTCACTTTTTTTTCCATTAATTCGATTCCATTTTATGCGCTCTGAAATCAACCAGTTTTTCCAAAGCAAGTCTTCATCCATTCGCATATTGAGCGGATTGAAATTTCGAATGATTCCGTTTCGAATTCCGTTATCATTGAAATAAATTAGATGTGTTTTTTTCAATTCGTATTTCTGTTCTGAATGAAAACTTGGCAATAAAAAGAGCAAATGCGCTTTTTCGAATAATTTCAAATAACGTTCAGCCGTTTCGTTGTCAACACCAGCGCGCTCTGCAATTTGGTTGTAAGAAATTGGTTGTCCAATGAGATGTGCCGCTGTTTGCAAAATTCGAATCATCGCATCCTTTTTATTTACGCGGTCTTCAGAACCAAGTCTGGTTGATGACAAGATTTGATCGGTGATTTGAATCAAAAGTTTTGAACCATCCAGAGGTAAATCAGCCAATTGTGCATACGATCCATAAATGAGTCTTTGTTCGATTCGCTGTTCTTCTGTAACCATACCAAATTCCTGAGTCAATTCATAATAGGTCCACGCTGGAAAATAAAATTCCAATCCTTCCCATTTCAACGCCTCTTTGAGTTCGTGAACAATCGGTGGCTCGAAAGCGCAACAAAGAATAAAGGTTGATTTGACATTTCCCGTTAATATTTCATCCAAAACAAGTTGGAGAGAATCGAACAATTGAGCGTCGCCCAAAATAAAAAACGGTTGTTGATTGAAATACCAGCTCAATTCATCGGTGGTTAATGTTTCAAACTTTTTTCTGATTTTATCATTTCGGAAATCGATTGTTTCGTAGTTGAGGTTTAGCTCGGTTAAACTCTTCTCCACAAAAGCTAATTTCCCGACTTGAGTAGGGCCAGAAAGTAATAGAATTCGATTGGTTTGTAGTTGACTTTTGAATGAATCTTCAAAAACTCGTTTCATATTGGCGATGTTTTAATATCGCTAAATTTAATATTTATTCGCGAAAGAAAAGTAAAAAATTAATACAAGGGCACAAACTCATCCCTCAAATCTTTTTAATTGAATTCTTTTTGGCGGAGAGAGGGATTTGCCTCGCAGGTCTCCGTTTCAATTCGGCACGAACCTGAGGGTTCTCATCCACTCCTCCTTCACTTTGTTGCGGAGAGAGAGGGATTTGCTTCGCAGGTCTCCGTTTCACTTCGGCACGAACCTGAGGGTTCTCATCCACTCCTCCTTCACTTTGTTGCGGAGAGAGAGGGATTCGAACCCTCGATAAGCTTTTGACCTATACACACTTTCCAGGCGTGCTCCTTCAACCACTCGGACACCTCTCCGTAAGCCGCAAAATTACAATTATTTTCCTTCTATTGTTTAATTAGTTTTTTGGTGAACTCATGATTCGTTCCGATAACCTTCACGTAGTAAGAGCCATTGGCCAAAATACTTGTGTTGAAATTGTAAATCGAAGTCGAATTGTTCGTTACTTGTTTTGATATTACTCGTCCAGTCACATCCAATAGTTGAATTTCATTTGTCAAACCATTCATAGAAGTAATGTCAACATTGAATTCGTTATTCATTGGATTTGGATATACAAGGATATTTTCAGCAGTTAAATCATCTATTCCTGTAGTACTGCTTGGAGCAATATTTACAGTATAGTCCTCTGTTTCACCATATGTAGCAACAGCGCAAGGATCAATTGCCCCGTCTACAGAATATGATATTCTTACTCGCATACGAACCGAACCTGTAGTTGCTGTTGTTGGAACCGTAAACGTAAACTGATTACTCCAACCTGCAGCAACTAACACATAACCCACTCTTTCAGCAGTAGAAAACGTAAAATCGTTATTGTAATCGATCCATACAGCAATCTCGTCGTTTGCATAGGCCTGACCAATATTCGAACCAACAGCTGGAGTAACCGTTATAGTATACTGAGAACCTTTTGTTAGTGATGTCGAGGAATTCAAATATGCCGCATACCCTCCAGTAGTGCAGGCAGTGGTATTATTGATTGTACTCAACGTAACATTTTGAATATACTCGTCACATGCATTTGAAATAGAAGGAGTACAAGGGCCTGTTGCAGCAGCAACGATGATGTAGTTTGTTTTAACTTCAGCATCTGAACCCTGAGCGTTTGTTGCAGTTAAGGTAACTGAATATTGCCCAACTGTATTAAAAGTTATTTGTGGATTTTGTGATGTTGCAGTTGTCCCTCCAGCATATGCCCAGCCTGTAGTTGGTGAAATCGACCATGCCCAAGAGGTAGGGACTCCTGTAGATTGGTCCGTAAAGGAAACAGTTGTCCCTGGTGTAACATTCGTTTGGTTCGCAACAAAATTGGCAACTGGCGCAACTGGTGTAGTAGGTGTACAAGGATTACTAGAACCTGCCAAAACAAGAACACCAGAATTATTAGGATCCAACCAAGGTTTTAATTGTCGATTTGTAGCTGTACCGTTTGACGTCCAATGGTATGACATTTTTCCGTAAAAATCTGGAGAAGTTTGCGCATTGCAATAAGAACTTCCACCTGTCAATGTACCAAAAATATAACCTTGGCTATTATTAAAGATTGGAGATCCAGATGATCCTCCTTCTGTTACGCCATATCCATTTGAGTTCGAAGTCCAAGATAATCTCCAGTGTGATTGCAGTCCATTTCCATTCCACCCTGCAGAAACTGTGCTTCCAGAAAAAGTTGATATTTTCTTAATATCTCCTGCAGGATGGTGTATTCCTGTACCTCCTGAAGTGGCAGTGTTGTTTGCATTCCAACCATTCCAATAAGCATTAAAGTTTGTTGATTTTAAAGTTGTTACAATTGTTGACTCATTTGATGCGGACCCCAATTTAACAAGAAGAAAGTCAGAACCACTATCTCCACCACCATCTCCTGAATCCGCAATTTTAATGCACCCTGTAATAAAGTAATC
>VGML01000019.1 GCA_016866415.1 Bacteroidota bacterium
CTTCATCTGTAATAAACGTTTGAGATGAATAAGGTGAACCTGAATAGATATTAGAGAAAATATTCAAACCTGTATTTTCTAAAATATTTACTTTACCGATTTTTGGTCCATTATAGTCAGCACCTTCCCCGTAACGATAATCGAATGTAATTGCAAAGGCGTGTCTTTGATCATAAGAATAAGGGAAAATGTTTCTTAAATTAGGAAGTCCAGCATTAACCAATGAACCTGCAGATGTAGCATCAGATCCTGTACCATCAGCAAACTGTAAAGTGTAGTTAGCTGTCATTCTTATATTTCCTGTTTGACGCAAGTCATAGGCAATGGTCATTCCTTTAACAGTTCCAAAATCGCGATTTCCGAATGTTCTATACGTTGCTGGGTATGCCTCAAATACATTTATTAACTGCACGTTATTTCTTTGTTCTCTGTAGAACGCAGAAATCTTTAGTGAGGAGGTGCGTGTTAAAACTTGTTGGAAACCTAATTCATAATCTACAGTTGTTTCAGGTTTCAGATTCGAATTGTTAATTACTGCACTTCTTGATTGAATAAATTGATATTCAAATGGATCAAATCTAAATCCTGAAGTTGGTCTTTTAGTTAAGATATCGTAATGTGCAAAGAAAGAAGCTTCATCGGAAATTGGGAATGAAAAAGCAATTCGAGGCATGAAGTTAACTTGTGCCTTATAGTTTTCAAAAGCATCTGCTGTAGGCGTTTGAAGTGAAGGATCTACTAACCAAGGAGCAATACCTGCCGCTCCTCTAATAACTTTCGGGTCTTCAACTGGAGTTCCAGACGCATTAAACCAAAAGTTTTCAGTTCTAAATCCATTGATTGCTGTTGGATTATTAACGTCATTAACGTAAACAATATAATCATCTCCAATACTTTCAGGAATATTGACCCAACTGTATTGGCTTGGATCATCAGCCTTCATTTGTCTTACTTCACCAGCTGTTTTTGCATTATAGAACAAATATTGATCTTTTAATACTGGTTGATTCGCATTGAATACATCGACACGTAAACCTACGTTAAAGATTATGTCTTTAAATGCAAATTTATCCATAATATATCCAGCCATGTAGATAGGTTGAAAAGCTCCAACAAATCGACGGTAGTTACCGTTTTCATCAAATTCATTGAAATACTTATTGATGTCTGTAATACCTTTCACTTTTTTACCTGTGTGGTCAAATCCCCAATAAGAAACAAATGAATTACCACTATTTAATAGTTCGTCTGGTGAAAACATGTCAAACTGAAAAATATTTGGGTCGTATTGATCAATATCAACGAAATCTGTCCCAGCTGGATTCAAACCTAATTTTTTACGCAAGTTATAATCAAAGAAAGATTGATTATCAAGTATCACATTACCATTTGCGTCTACATTCCCACCTTGACCACCATATTCACCCGTGCCAGAAGTATAAGCATAACCGGAGTTTAGTCTTTCATATGTTATTTTCTTGAAAGAACCTGAATCAGCAATTACTCCTGAATTCAAGTCCAATTCGCGTATGTGAAAGTTCGCTAATTGACGTGCAATCGACCATATACCTAAAGGACCATTTGTTCCGCCACCTGTTGATGTACCTGAAGTCCAACCGCGATCTATTCGCTGCTCATATTCGAATCCTAAAGAAATACTATGATCACCAATAACAACAGATCCAGCTCCAGTTACACGGAATTGGTCGTTTTCTGTTTTTCCAAAATAATTGTAAGGAGTTCCAATGTTACTCCAAATACCATAAACACTTGAGGGCGCATCTCCGTTTCTCAAGGCATTACCTTGCTGGATTTGAAATAAGTTCTCATAACGTCCAATTGGCTGACCATCATAAATATCAAAATACTGTGTAGTAATTGCAGCAAGCGCAGCATTCGTTGTTGAAGGATCAAATGCAACTTCAATATCTTTGAATCCATTATGGATATAAGTTTGAGTAATTGGATTAAACTCATACGAAGGTCTTCTCGTTGTTGTAAATTTTCCCACGTGGCCGTAGTTGAACATGTTGTACATGTGTTTTGGATCATAAACGTCATCTTTCGATTTAGAATAATCAACCATTATGTTATATAGTGCGGACTTAATTTTTGAACTACTTCCTTCACGTTCATTATTAAAACGCTGAGTAAAACGACCAAATACTCGGTAGTCCAAAGATTTAAAAGTTCCAAAATTTTCAAAATTCAATAAAGATCCACCATAACTGTAATTACTTCCGTAGCTATAATTCAATGAACCTCCAAATTGTAAGTTAATGGTTGGACCAGTATTAACATCTATTTTTGCTTGAGCAGAAAAAACTGAGTTTCTTGCATTCATTCTCCAAGGAACACGCTCAAAATCATTTTTATCTAAGAACAAAGCGTTATGAAATGTACCAAAACCTGTTGAAGTTGGACGAAGAGGATTTGTAATTAAATCTTGTCTTACAGAGTCCTTGATGCGATATCCTCCATCTTTGAGAGGTCTATTGTCCAATTCATCTGTAAAGTTTGCAGAAACCAAAAATCCTAAACGTGGTTTAACCTTAGCTCCAGTTGAGTCCTTTTGCATCCAAAGCGGCCCAGAAAGCATTCCTTCAAAAAGGTTATAACCATACTTATCTAATCCAAAAACTTTCCCATCATATCCAAGTGGATTGGCACCTTTAATATAAAATCCAGAAGAAACCACCTCAGCACTTCCAAAATAAGTTGATGCAGGGCCTCTAGTTGTAATTGCAATAATACCCCCGGTAACATCTCCATAGTTCGCAGGAACACCCCCTGTGATTACTGACACCTCTTCTAGAGCAGACTTAGGAAGGTTTGAAGATCCACGAACCTTTATACCATCGATAAAATAATAGGTTGCATCTGAACGAGAACCTCTCACAGAAATAGCGCCGGAACCTTCGTCAGTATTTACTCCTCCAACCGATTGAGCAACTGCAGCAGCAGAACGAACGGGCATTCTTGAGATATCTTGACGTGTAATCTTTGCACCTGAGGCTCCACCATCTTTGTCGATTAATGGCACCTTATATCTAACTACTTTTACCTCAGTAAGATCTTTTTCTTTCTCAGTTCCTGTGCTACCCGGTTTACTCAGAGTAATATTATCCAAAAACGTAATACGATCAGGTGAAATAGAAACCTCCTCAATCATTGAAGGTTGATATCCATCAGGATTGGTGATTTTAACATTGTAAGTTCCTGGTTGAATACCATTGATTTGAAATTCACCATCAGCATCCGTCTGTGCGCCACCTTTTGCAGCACTATTTTGAATAATAACTACTTTACTCATTCCAAGGGGAGCACCCGTTGCCGCGTCTTTAACCTTTCCTTTAAGGGTTCCAAGGCCAGCTTGCGAAAATGCATAAGAGCCTGATAATAAAACACCTAGTAATAATAATCTAACTTTACCAACCATCGTATTGTGTATAAAATTGTTATTTTAAGCTTGTAAATATAGAAAAATTCATCGTGAAAGTGTACATGTTAAAAAAAATTAATTTAACGAAAAATTAACTTTTTGAGTTGTAACCTAACTACATTTATTCTTCCAAATGTTTGATTTAAAGATGAAAAAAAATGAAAATTCCATAAACCATTTTAAAAAAAATAATGTGGATTTTTTTTTCTCGCGTAAAATGAAATGGAAAGAAAGTGATATAGTTTTACAAGAAGCAGAAAAAAAACGATATTCAGTCATTCAAAATTCGGAAAGAAAAAATGAATTTTTAGGAGTTCGATATTTAAGAAATCAATACGATGCAAAGTTGGAAATTAAATACTTGAGCAGTGGGAAGCCTGTTATCGAAAATGATTCGAAACATATTTCTATAAGCCATAGCAAGAATTATGTTGCATTCGCTGTGGCTCCATATAAGATTGGAATTGATATTGAGGAGATTCATGAACGTATTCTTAAAGTAAAGGGTAGATTTTTAAATCAAAGTGAGTTGGAATTATTTAACTTAAATTCATTGGCAGATCTTACTATCGCTTGGTGCGCTAAAGAAACTCTTTTTAAATTAAATGATGACTCTGGACTTGATTTCAAAACGGACCTTATTATTAAAAATTGGGATAAAAATTCCACTATTTTGGCCGAAATGAAGCAAAATTCTCAATGGGTTAAAGTGAACTTGCATTTTGAAGTTAGAGATGATCTCGTTTTATGTTTTAATTTTGAGTGATGTCTTCTACAATTTTAAATAATTTAAAGAAAAATTGCTCAATTGCCATACTAATTGATCCAGAAAAGTTTAAGTTTCAAAACTCTGATGTTTTTTTCGAAAAACTTAGAACAGCTGACCCAAATTTTATTTTCATTGGTGGAAGCACCGTATCAAAAGTTGATTTTGACTTTTGCATCTCAACGATTAAAAAAAATATAAACTTCCCAATAATAATTTTCCCTGGGGCTTCGCATCAAATAAGTCCTTTGGCAGATGGTATTTTACTTCTCTCACTAATATCTGGCCGAAATCCTGATTATTTAATTGGGCATCATATTGCAGCAGCGGAAGAATTGGATGAAATGTCACTCGAAATAATTTCAACTTCATATTTATTGGTTGATGGCGGAAAAAAGACTTCTGTTGAATATATTTCACAGACTACGCCCCTACCATCAGATCAAAACGCGCTAGCTCGAAGAATAGCTTTGGCTGGAAAACTTCAAGGAAAACAACTCACTTATTTAGATGCCGGAAGTGGTGCAAACAATCCTATTTCCTCGACAATGATTGAACAAGTAAAGTCAATTGGTTCGCCATTGATTGTCGGAGGGGGCATCAGATCTATAAACGAGATTGAGAGATGTCACAATGCAGGCGCTAACGTCGTGGTAATTGGAAATGCAATCGAGAATGACATTGATTTTCTATTGGATATTGCCAATTATCAGAAATTATATCGAGAATTAAATTCAATTTAATTTGAAAAGAATAAAATTAATTGCTGGTATTAGTTACGCGATCGCATTCTTCTTTTGGGCTAATCTATTTATCAAATTCATTCCTAAGCTTTCCGTCAACAAAACTCTGATTATTTTTCTCGCCTTTGGAGCCTTAGGATTTGTATTAAACCTAATAAGCTACACGAAAGACAAAACAGGAAATCCAGCATCGAATTTAACTTATTGGTTAGGATCCTTCTTTGTTTTTACAGGATTGGTATTTAAAATGATTGGAACTCCTTTCATATCTTTAATCATAATGAGTTTTCCACTATCGAAAATTCTAATCATCGTAGGTTCCATTCTATTACTTTTCTCCCTTTTTCAAATGCGCAGAAGAAAAATAAAAAAGCAAGGGGAAGAAGAAATTCTTGATCAACCTTAAAAGAGTGCCTTTAGACTTAAATCCAAACTTTTTACTGAATGTGTCAAAGCGCCAACTGAAATAAACTGAACTCCAGTTTCAGCGTATGAACGAATATTTTCCAACGTAATGCCACCAGAGGCTTCAGTCTCGTATTCCGAAGGAATGATTTTCAAAGCATCCTTTAACTGTTCAGGAGAAAAATTATCTAGCATGATTCGTTCGATACCTCCTACTCGTAAAACTTCATGAAGTTCATTCAAATTCCTTACCTCAACTTCAATTCCAAGTGACTTTTTATTTTTATTCAAATAATCCTTGGCTTGTTCAATCGCAGGAATAATTCCTCCAGCATAATCAATGTGATTATCCTTTAACATAATCATGTCGTAAAGACCAAAACGATGGTTCTCCCCTCCTCCTATTTTCACAGCCCACTTTTCTAAATAACGAATTCCTGGTGTCGTTTTACGCGTATCCAATAACTTCGTTTTACAACCTTTAATTTCTTCTACTATTTTTGCTGTTTGAGTGGCGATACCACTCATGCGTTGCATAAAATTCAATACCAAACGCTCAGTCGTCAAAATGGATTGAGAAGATCCTTTTACGATGAATGCAATTTCTCCTTTGAAAACGTGATCACCATCTTGTTTGAAATAAGTAACTTCCAAGCGAGGATCATATAGTTCATAGATTCGCTTTGCTACCTCAACGCCTGCCAAAACTCCATTTTCTTTAATTAATAATTGAGCGCTTCCAGCAGCTTCCTTCGGGACACAAGCCAAAGTTGAATGATCAGCCTCACCAATGTCCTCTTTCAAGGCGAATTTTATTATTTGATCCAACATAATCACAAAGATAGTGTTAACTGCTTTCAACTAAAAGTTTGTTTTTAACTTTATCTTATGGGTGAATCAAATGATGAACTAAAAAAAACTATTTCTTCACTCCCGGAAGAACCTGGTATTTATCAGTATTTTGATAAGACTGGGCAAATTATCTACGTTGGTAAAGCAAAGAACATTAAAAAACGTGTTTCTTCTTATTTCAATAAAACACAAGAGAATAACAAAACTCGACTTTTAGTTAAAAGTATTGTCAATATCAAATATCTAATCGTCAGTAATGAACTAGATGCACTTTTACTCGAAAATAACCTGATTAAAACGTACCAACCAAAATACAACATTCAATTAAAAGATGACAAGACGTTTCCTTGGATTGTAGTTACTGATGAACCTTTTCCACGCGTATTTTCCACGAGACAAAAAGAATTAGTGAGTGGGAAATTTTATGGTCCCTATCCGAACGTGAAGGCAATGAACGCATTACTTGGCCTTATTCGGGAAATGTATCCTTTACGCACTTGTAGTTTGGATTTATCCGCGAAAAAATTGGCTGAAAAGAAATATAAAACGTGTCTTGAATTTCACATCGGGAAATGCCTTGGTCCTTGTGTTCAAAAGCAACCGGAAGAGGAATACCACTCTATGATTGAGGAAATTGAGCTACTACTAAAAGGAAAGACATACTCATTAATTCAAGCACTAAGAAAAAAGATGCTACAATTATCTGAAAGCTACCAATTTGAAGAGGCTCAAAAATTAAAATTAACAATCGAACAAATCGAAAAATACCGTTCAAAGTCTACCATCGTTTCATCGAAATTGAATGATGTGGATGTTTTTTGTTATTTGGAAAATGAAAATCAATTTATCATCAATTATTTGGTTATTCAAGAAGGAGCAATTATTCATGGGTATACTACGGAAGTTCAAAAAAAATTGAACGAAAACGAAATTGATTTACTAAACTACGTCCTTCCCGAATTACGAGAAAAATTTCAAAGTAAATCAAAAGAGGTTATCGTTGAAAAACAGCTTGATTCTCCTTTCATAGACTTTTATTTATTCGTTCCTCAGAAAGGAGAAAAAAAGGAACTGATTGAATTATCGAAACGAAATATTTTTTATTTCAGAAAGGAACGAGAAAAACGAGCATTAATTCAAAATCCGCAACTAGCCAAAGATCGAGTTTTAGAACGAATCAGAAGCGATTTTAAATTAACTGAACTCCCTATTCATATGGAGTGTTTTGATAATTCAAATTTTCAGGGAACTAATGCTGTTTCTGCT
Source organism: Bacteroidota bacterium (assembly GCA_016866415.1). Lineage (GTDB taxonomy): Bacteria > Bacteroidota > Bacteroidia > Flavobacteriales_D > Crocinitomicaceae > UBA952. The sequence goes on from VGML01000019.1 coordinate 7,475, forward strand.
TGCGTTGTTTTTAAAAATGGGGCCCCAAGTAAAAAAGATTATCGCCATTTCAATATCAAAACAGTTGAGGGACCTGACGATTTTGCTTCGATGCGGGAAGTTGTTTATCGAAGATACAAACGACTTATAAATGAAGGTCAATCTCTTCCACAACTTGTCATAATAGATGGAGGTAAAGGCCAATTAAGCGCCGCAATGGAATCGATTGAAAAATTGGGCCTAAGAGGTAAAATTGCATTGGTTGGAATTGCGAAAAAATTAGAGGAGATATTCTTTCTTGGGGATCAATATCCAATTTACCTCGACAAACGCTCAGAGAGTTTGAAAACAATTCAATTCATGCGAAACGAGGCACATAGATTTGGAATTTCTCACCACCGTGACAAGCGAAGTAAAAACGCCATTATTAGTGAGCTTGATCAAATTCAAGGTATTGGCGAAAAAACGAGGCAGTTATTACTAAGTGAATACAAGTCTATTCCAAATATTAAAAAGTCAGGATTTGATGAATTGGCAAAAAAAATAGGACGATCTAAAGCGACCATCCTATTTAATTATTTTACAGAAACTGGAAATTAATTAAGCCCCTTTATTTCACAACAAACTTTAATGCTTTTGAGTTATTACTCAATTTCACGAAATAAGTTCCTGATGACAAGCCATCTGTAGGTACAATTATTAAATTGCTTCCTTCTTTTGATGCTACTTGAGAGGTCGAAACAACTTTACCCGTAATATCAGTAATTTGCACAATCATCTTTTCAGACTGGTTAGCAGAATATTTAATGTGAACATCTCCTTCTGTTGGATTTGGATAAAGTTCAACATTATTTATACCCGTCAAGTCGTTTACGCCAAGAACCAAATTATCGGATGGTGCTCCTGCATATAAGTTGATATCATCCAAATAGATGTTGTTCCCTCCATCCGCTTCAAATCTAAATTTCATTTTGAAGTTTGGAGTAAAATAAAGATTCGTAACATTTATCATGTGAACTGTAACCCAATCCGATTGTTGCGTTGGTTTCCAAGTAGTTGTTGATGTTAAAGAAGATAATTGATTCCCTCCTAAGGTTTTTCTTTGTGCCCATTCAGTTCCACAATCACCCGACACGAACACTTTCAAGTATTCATAATCAGCTGTTGTGCGTTTTCTATAAGCATATCGAAAACTCAAAGTTACTGTTCCCGTTGAAGGGATCACAGATAAATCAATTGGTGCTGAAATCAATTCGTCAACATTACCAACAGCTTGACCGAAATTCATCAATTTCGCACATTGAGCACCAGAATGTCCTGTCGTATTTTCAATGGTCCAAGCATTATTATTACTTGGATTTACAACTTCCCAATTTGTTAAGTTCGCTAAAGTACTATACGACTCAAATCCTTCCCAATATGGCAATACAGCAGATTCGGGAAGAACTCGAATGTAGTTCGTCTTAATTTCATCATCTGTAGTTGAACCATCTGTAGCGGTTAATTTAATTGTATACAATCCAGTTTGAATGAAATTAATTGTTGGATTTTGAGATGTTGCTGACGAACCGTTCGCGAAACTCCATCCTGTTGCTGGGGTAATTTCCCAATTCCACCCTGTCACTGCATTGTAGGTGTCATCTAAAAATTGAATTGAATCACCTATACAAATAGTAGTTCTATCAGTCGTAAATTGAGCCTTACACAAATAAAAATTATTTGTTGCGCCAGTTGCAGTTAAGTTAGCTGTTTGCCAAAGATTAAATCTTCCTGTTGTTGTAACTTGAAGTGCTGCTCGCATTCTTGCTGTTTGACCTGGGGTATACATTTTTGAACAATACGAATAATCCATGTAATTCTCAACATTGTCGCGCACATCGTAATTCCAATAAGCATTTACAGAATTACAGGTATTCGCATTTAAAAGACAAGCAGTAACACCGATGCAATTTGGCGTATCCTCAACATCATCATCTGAAGAACAGGATGCCGCATTTCCCGGATTATTATTTGGTCCCCAGGTGTGATCTAAATTTAACCAATGTCCAACCTCGTGTGTTAAAGCCCTAGAAGCACCTGTTGAACCTGTACCGATTGCTCCTACATAATTATGCAAAATCCAAATTCCATTTGTCATACTACTTGCAGACCAAGTTGAAGGATTGGTTGTATAACCTGCTGCACCACCAATTTCACCACAAATAAATACATTCAAATACTTATTTCCCGGCCAAGTCTGCTGATAAACATCATTTCCATTTCGAATAGCCGATACTTGCGCATTACCATCATCACCTTGGTATGAAAGTGGTGAACTTGTCCTCGTAATTCCTTTAAAACATGTTCCATTTGGCGCTTTTGTAGCTAATACAAATTCCACCTCTACATCTGAAGGCATGCCAACAAAATCAGATTGAACTGTTGCCGTATCAGCATTTAACTTTCTAAAATCTCTATTTAGGATATCAAGCGCATTATAAATTTGCTCATCAGATATATTCTCAACACCATTGTTGTGCAAGACATGAAAAACGATTGGGATTTTGTATACTACACCTTTTGGAACAGCCTTGTTTTTGGCTTTTTCAAATGCAATTTTATCCTGTTCATACATCGCTGCAAATTCAGGATTTTGCATGAGTTCTGCCATTTTCTTGTGCTGATGACAGTATTCGACCTTTTCCCCCTCTCGGGCATTGGTAGGGTCGAAAGGTCTTGACTTTTGACCGAGCAAAGGACTTGTCGCCATAAAGGAGATAGAAATTGCAGAAAGAAATATTTTTTTAATTATCATACGTAACGTTGTTTAATCGTTTAAATTTAGTTCAATAGCTCGCCTAAATTAAGGAATTATTTAAAAATTGAGAAGTAAATGTATTTAATTTTCGTTATCCATATTATCAAAAGTCAATATCACTACCTTTGAGGTATGAAAACTAAAAAAGCATCTGAAACTTCAGCTATCACCACGCACATTGTTTTACCAAATGATACAAATACCCTTGGAAACTTGTTTGGAGGGCAATTGCTAGCTTGGATGGATGTTATTGCGAGTGTATCTGCCCATCGTCACTGCAAACGAGTAGTGGTAACGGCTTCTGTGAATAATGTTTCGTTTCAAAAGCCAATTCAACATGCTTCCATAGTTACATTAGAAGCAAAAGTATCTCGTGCATTTTCTTCATCTATGGAGATATTCGTTGATGTTTTTGTTGAAGATCAAGTCACTGGAATTCGCGAAAAATGTAATGAAGCAATCTACACTTTTGTCGCAGTAGATCAAAACGGAGGTCCCATACAAGTTCCTGAATTAATCCCAGAAACAGAGGAGGAAAAGAAACGATTTGAAGGAGCGTTACGCAGAAAGCAGCTTAGTCTGATATTAGCGGGAAAACTAGACCCAAAAGAGGCAACAGAGCTTCAAAAGTTATTTATTGGATAAATCTCTTGTAATTCCTTCCACTATTTTTGATTCATCTATGTTCATCATGCATTTGTGATGTCCTTTCGGGCATTTATCAAAGCCTATTTTTGAACATGGCCGACAAGTCAAGTTCTGAACTTCAAAATTATGTACGGAGTCACTTCCTTGGGGCTTATAGGCGGACATCCCAAAAGACGGAGTTGTATTTCCCCAAATCACATAAATTGGAATATCAAAACAAGCAGCGATGTGCATTAAACCAGTATCACCTGCAATAAGCAATTTCGAATTTTTTACAATTGCTGCCGATTGAAGTAGGGAATATTTTCCGCAAGTATTCTTAATGTTTTTTTCAGGGAGTAACTCAATAATCGAGTTGGCTTTTTGTTCATCCATTTTCCCCCCTAAAAGAACAATTGGAAGATCAATTTTAGAAATAATCTCTTGAATCTTTATTATTGGAATTTGCTTAGTTTCGAATTGAGCGCCAATTGCTATGGATATGTAACTTTTCTCCTCTAAATTCAGCACATCTCGAACATTTAATTCTTGGGTCAGATTAAACGTATTGTTTCTGCCATCATTCACCACACCGATATTATTTACGGCTTCAAAGTAACGATCGACAACATGAATTTTCGGTAGATAATTTCGTTTAAACCGAACTAAAATCCATTTCAAGAAATTCAATTTACGAAAATGATAAGTTTGCTTTATCCCCAGTTTGTAACATAGCATTCGACTCCGTAAATTATTATGTAAATCAATGACGATGTCAAATTTTTCATTCTTCAATCTTTTTGATAAATCAGAGAGTGAACCATCTAATATATGAAGTTGATCTATTGAACCTGAGGCATAAGCTAAATCAGAGAAAGCTTTTTTAGTGGCAAAATGAATTTCACTATTAGCAATTTGTTCCTTAATACAACGTAAAACAGGAAATGTTAAGACGATGTCTCCAATTGAACTAAAACGAATGACTAATACTTTCAATTTCTGCGAATTAAAACCAAAGAATTATTTTAGTCCCTTTCCCGATTTCTGAAACAACATCACCTTTTATTTTACTCATTTTCATGCGATACTGGATGTTTTGTAGTCCAAGTCCAAATTTTACTTTTTCTTGATCGAATCCAACACCATTGTCTTCAATTTCAATAAACATTCCTTTATCTTCTCGTTTCAATCGGAAGACAATTTTGCTTGCCTTGGCATGCTTAATTGCATTATTAATTACTTCTTGAACAATACGATACAAATTAAAACGATCTACTTCCCCTAAGTCGGCTTCCGATAAATCGGGACTGATTTCCAAATCAAAAACCATTTGACCTAATGTGTTTATTCGATTTGCAAAACGATCAATTCCATTAATGAACCCTTTATCAAGCTCGGGTGGTAAAAGGTTGTATGCGATTTCTTTTACTTCACGAATCGTATTTTGAATTAAACCGCTTATATCTTTAAACTGTGAAACTTGTTCTTCTGGTGGATTGACGTTTTGAAAAAGCAAATTCAATAATACGAGTTGCTGACCAAGACCATCGTGGAGTTCACGAGCAATTTTCTTTTTTTCAGATTCCTCGGCCTGGTTGATGATGTCAAATTTATTTTTCTCGAATTGCAATTCTTCCGTTTTATTGACAATCAAAGCGATAAATTCATTGTTTTCGTCGTTTAATCGATTTAGAATTACATCAACTACTATTTCTTCGCCTTTTGAATCAACGTGCGTAAATCTTCGAGTTGTTTCATCTTTAAATCTATTTTCCGGATTTTTATTGAATGAATAAATAGACTTTCCAATTATATCTTGCGAAGAAAAACCATACAATTCTACCAAAGCATTATTAACCATTGTAATGATAAGATACTCGCCAGTTAATTGAACCATTGGCATCGGGGATTTATTGAAAAGATCTTTATACCTTTTTTCTGAATTTGCTAATTGGCTTCGAAAAGAGCGTCTTAAAAGACCATATTTAATTGCTTTTTCGAGAATTTGAGGATTTACACCACTTTTTAGCAAATAGTCTTGACCCCCTTTTGACACAATCTCCAACGCAATAGATTGGTCATCCATTCCAGAAAGAACAACAATGGAAGTGTTTGGAAACAACTCATTAATTGAATCATATGTTTTTACTCCATTTGAATCCAAAATATTCAAATCCAACAAAATGACGTCTGGTTCTAGTTCTTGCTTTACTTCCTCAGCCTCTTTCAACGAAGGAACACTGATAATATCTTCCAATTGATAACCGATGGTACTTAATTGAAATTGGACCAAATCGGCGAAAATCTGATCGTCCTCAACTATTAAAATATTCGCTGCATCCATTAGTCATTGATTCTAAATAGTACTTTTTCCCTGTTTACCGATTGCTTTAAATTTTCAAAAAATTCAGCACGAGAACTTTCCTCAATACAATCAGTTGGAAAACTCAATTGAAGATCTTGAATATAATCAAAATAAATGGTTTGTTGACTCACACTAACTTGTCGCAACCCCTCCACATAAAGAAGTATTACCTCACGATCAACAGCCAAAATAGCCTTGGAAGAGAGTCCAACTCGAAACTTATTTTTGACATTGACAAGAATATAAAAAACTCCTTCGACTCCAAAGAAAATCATCACAGCCGCTGGAATCCATGCCTCCTTCGTTAAAATGATGAATGCGGCTCCAATTATACTGATAATGACAGATTCAATGATGGTATAAACAATTACGCGCTGACGTCTTGAACTACTTATTTTTCCTGACCACTTGAATTTTGCTGTTTGATTGACCATACGAATTCCAACCCAACGACGTATAGTTCTGCGCACTGAAATAAGCAAGAGCATTAAGCCAAATCCAAGAAAAATTTCAAAGCGATAAGGTAATTGACCGGCTGTGGTTTTGAACATTTCGAGTGGCAAATCAAAGCGGACAAATACGCAGAAAAATAAAGTCAGAATGCTTACAATTAAGAGTAAAATGTTGATGAAACTATTCATTCGGAAGGGAGCTAAGTTTGCGTTTCAATCCTGTTATTTTTTCTTCCGCCAATTCGATTTTCTTTTCCACGTCTTTTCTCAATTGATCTGCGCCTTTTGAGCGAGCGAAAAAACTTAAATTCGTTTCCATTTGAATGATTTCCTTATTCAAGACATCCATTTGTTTTTTCAATTCAAAACGTTCTTGGTTAAGTAATTTTCCTCGATCAGGACTCGCTAACATGGTTTCAACTTTAGCCTTGTACAAAATCATATCTTTTTCTTTGGCTTCCAATTTTAATGAGGCGTATTTATCATCCATCGCCTTTTTGAAACTCGAAAAGACCTCATTTTTGTTCTTTGTAGGAACATGACCAATTGCTGAAAAGCGGTCGTTGAAATTTTTCAAATCACTTAAGGCGGTCGTTTTATCTTCCGAAACTTTATGATTCTCTATTTCTGTAATAAGTGCCAACTTTTGTTCTAGATTTCCAACCAACTCAGTTTCTTGTTCCTCAAAATGCTTATCACGTGAGTTATAAAAAACATCGCAAGCAGCTCGGAATTCCGACCACAATTTATTTTCGTAACGCGGTCCAGCAGAACCTGTTTCCTTCCATTTTTTCTGCAAAAACACGATGCGATCGGCAGTTTTCTTCCAATCTGTCGACGAATTAATCTCTTGAACTTCAGCGATTAATGCACGCTTTTTATCTGCAACTTCTTTAAACGTATTATCAAGGTACTTATTAAAGTTCTTTTTTGCTTCAAAAAATGAATCACATAACGAACGGAACTCCTTCCAAACAGCATCATTTTCCTTTTTAGGCCCAAAACCGATTTGTTTCCATTGTTCTTGAAGTGCGATAATCTCATTTGTTTTTGCTTCCCAATCTTTTCCTTTTTCAATATTTGATAGGTCTGAAACCACACTTTTTAATGTTTCGATCAGTACTTTTTTCTTATTGAGATTATCCAACAATACATTACGTTGCTCTTCGTAATGCGCATTTATTTTTTCATAAATCGTCTTTACAGAATCCCAATAGCTCTTTTTTAAGGATTCCCAATCCTCATTGTTTACAGGGCCAATTTCCTCCCACTCATCTTGCAAACTTCGCAATGATGCTTCGAACTCACGTATAGGCAAATTCTTAGTTCTCAGTTGCTTCAAACGAAAAATAACATCTTCCTTTAATTGAAAATTGCGTTTGTAATCGTGGTCTTTCAGTTCACGGTAAATCTTTATGTTGTAGAAGAAAATCTCGAGCAATCGTGAATATTCCTTTTGGGTTTCATCGCGTTTTTCTCGGGCAATATCGCCAATCTTTTTCCACGTTTCATGAATTTCTTTGTAGGAGTTGAAAGCCGAACCAATGTTTTCTTCTGCCTCAATCACCTCTTTCAATCGATTTATTAGAGCTCTTTTTTGTTTTAAATTTTCATTTTCAAGAGCCGACTTGATTTCAATTTGCTTTTTTCTCGATTCCTGAAAAGACTTGTAAAGGTTGTAAAAGGACTCTTTTTGGCTTTTATAATCAATTGGTTCATACGTTTCACCGCGCTCTTGAGCTTCAAGTTGATTCACTTGTTGAACCCGTTCAGCCTCCAAGATAAAATCCTCGAACTGCACTTTCAACGCGTTCACTTCCCTTCCAATCGATATTAAATCATCCGATTTAACCAAGTTTTCAAGTTGCTCCTGAAAATTCAAATTTTCCATAATGTTATGCCAGTTGATTCATTTCAAAATTCGCGAGAGCCACAAATTTAGAAACGCGTTCGTCAAAATCATTTTTTGTAATTTCAGTTAATCGTTCCGTTCCAAATTTCTCAACACAGAATGAAGCCAAAGCGGAACCAGCTATTACTGCTCTTTTCATGTTTTCAAAAGAAATATCATCCGTTGATGCAATGAATCCCATAAATCCACCAGCAAATGTATCTCCAGCGCCTGTTGGATCGAATACTTCCTCGAGAGGTAAGGCCGGAGCAAAGAAAATATGTTCGCCGTGGAACAACAATGCACCATGCTCCCCTTTTTTGATGATCAATATTTTCGGACCCATAGCACGAATAACTTTCGCCGCTTTCACCAATGAATATTCTTTGGAAAGCTGTCTTGCTTCTTCGTCGTTGATAATCAGCACATCAACCAAAGCCATTGTCTTTTTCAATTCATCCAAAGCGATGTCCATCCAAAAATTCATGGTATCCATAGCGATTAACTTCGGACGTTTTTCCAAACGCTCAATTACTTTTCTTTGAACATCGGGACTTAAATTTCCAAGCATCAAATAATCAGCCCTTTGAAAATTTGTTGGAATGACTGGATCAAAAGTTCCAAGAACATTTAATTCCGTAACTAACGTATCACGAGAATTCATATCATTGTGATAACGCCCCGACCAAAAAAATGTTTTCTCACCTTGTTTGATTTGAATTCCATCGATGTTTATTCCTTTCGATCTCATGAAATCCAAGGTTTCTTGCGGAAAATCTTCTCCCACAACTGAAACGATTCCTTGATTTTGAACAAAGAAAGAAGACGATAATGAAATAAAAGTTCCTGCACCTCCAACGATTTTATCTGTTTTCCCAAAAGGCGTTTCAATGGCATCGAAAGCAACACTTCCGACAGTAATTAGATTCATACGTAATATTTTAGGGCGCAAAGATACGGAAATTCAAGCGAAACAAGAATTTCTTAATCGTCAGTATAGAATTGAGTCTATTTTACTTTTCGAATTTCTCTTTTTCCTTCAATATTTGCTTTCTGAGGGCTTCAACGGTCTCGTCTGCCGCTTCTTCAAAAGTCTTGCATTGCTTTTTGGCAAACAATTCCTTACCTGGCAAGTGAAGTTTGATTTCAGTGATTTTATTTTCTTTCTCCTTATCCTTGTCCAAACGCAGAAATACTTCAGCAGACTGAACGTGGTGATTGAAGATTTCCAGTTTATCCAATTTTTCTTGAATGAAGTTCAATAGTTTTTGATCGGCTTTGAAGTGGATAGCGTGCATTTTTGATTCCATTGTCTAAATATTTAACGCCCACGTGGATGAGCTTGTGAATAAATCGCTGTTAACTGCGCGAACGAATTATGAGTATAAACTTGAGTTGCGGCCAAATTCGCATGACCAAGCAAATCTTTCAATGTTTCAAGTCCCGAGCCTCTGTTTAACATATGTGTTGCAAATGTATGACGAAGCACATGCGGACTCTTTTTATCCAAACTCGTCGCTTGACTAAGATAAGCATTAATTTTTCGATATACAAAGGTTGGATAAAGTTTATTTCCATTTTTAAGAACTATTAGGAATTTGGTTTCTCCAACTAGTTTTCGTTTTTCAACAATAAATCCATGTATTTGCTCAAATAAGTTTGCTGAGATTGGAATCAAGCGTTCCTTATTTCGTTTTCCTAAAACTTTTATATGTTGTTCATTAACATCTGTTTCCTTCAAATTAATCAATTCATTCAAACGAATTCCTGTCTGATAAAATAGTTCAATCATCAATTCATCACGAATTCCATCAAAATCGTCATTGAACATTTCAGTCAATTTAGTTGAATCCAACTCCGATTCTTTCGCAAAAACAGGCAATCTTTTTTCGTTCTTCGGACCTTGAATTTTCGCCATCGGGTTTGAGTTGACAATCCCTTCCTTTCTTAACCACTTAAATAATGTTCGAAGCGAGGCAATTTTACGATTTACCGAGCGATTGCCCAGGCCAGTATCGATCAAATGAACAATCCAAGAACGAATTGCCAAGGAATTTAAATCATTCATCTCGGTAATTGATTTTAACTCAAAATAATCCTGAAATTGAGCTAAATCGTTTTGATAGGCCGTAACCGTATGTTCCGAACATCGCTTTTCAAATTGCAAGTAATTTATGAACTCCTGAAACATCCTATTGAATTGAACTAATTGAACGTAATAGCACCAATTTTGTTTCTTGTTTTTTTGACTAATTTTGCTCAAATTTTTTCTATGCTTCAATCAATGACCGGTTTCGGGAAAAGCAATGGTATTTTTAATTCCAAGAAAATTTCCGTTGAGATACGATCTTTAAACAGCAAAGGTCTTGATTTATCAATGAAATTGCCTTCGTGTTACAGGGAATTGGAATCAGAAGTTCGGAAAATTGTCGCAGAACGTTTGGATCGCGGAAAAATTGATTTAGGTTTGTTTTTAGAAAGTTCAGGTGATGGGTCTTATGGATTGATTAACAAAGAATTAGCGAATCATTATTACCGAGAATTAAAGTCCTTGAACGAAGGTTGGAATGAAAAACCGGTGGATTACCTCGCACTAGTCATTCGTATGCCAGAAGTTTTAAACCTACAAAGTTTTGAGTTATCAGATGAGGAGCGATCTTTTATTTTGAATTTGATTGAATCTACTTGTGAGATTCTTACTGATTTTCGGCAACAAGAAGGTGAAGCGTTGATTAAGGAATTTGATTTTCGAATTACTGAAATTCGTCGCTTATTGAACGAAATTCCTCAGTTTGAAGGTGAGCGTTTGTTAACAGTGCGAGAGCGAATTACAAAAGGCTTGTCAGAAATCGAAGGTTTGAACGTTGATGAAAATCGCTTAGAACAAGAAATGATTTTTTACATCGAAAAATTCGACATTTCCGAAGAAAAGATGCGACTTTCAAACCACCTTGATTACTTTTTGGAAACAGCTGCCTTGCCCAGATCAGGTAAAAAACTGGGATTTATCGCCCAAGAAATTGGAAGGGAAATCAATACGCTCGGTAGCAAAAGCAACCACATTGAAATGCAAAAACGCGTTGTTGAAATGAAAGATGCATTGGAAAAAATAAAAGAACAAATTCTCAATACACTCTAGCATTGGAATCGTTTGAAATAACAGGTAAATGCATTAT
>VGML01000020.1 GCA_016866415.1 Bacteroidota bacterium
TATCTTCCAATTTTTCTTTCATATCGTTTTCTGAATCGCTGTATTCAGTGCAAATGTTTTCAGAAACCATCTTTTTGATGGAAATATCTATGTTGGTCACATAGACGATAAATACGAACAGAAGGGTCGATATTAAGTAATACGCTTTCATTTGAATCAGGCGTAAAAATAGGCAAAAAATTTGAATCAGGGGTTATTTACAAAATTAATTGAGAGGAGTATTTTCTTTGACATTTATCAAAAAAGTTTATATACCAGTTATCACTAAAAAAACTTAAAACTGGAACATTTTCTTCAAGATTCTCCGAATCGGATTCTCCAAAATCAGAATCTGAAACTTCAATATCGTTTGTTTCAAAAGAATCAACCTCGAGAAAAGCCTCGTTTACTAATATTCCTAATTGAAGCACAGCAACTGCCAAGCATAAAAACGAAATATGAATTTAGCTAATTTCATTAGTTGAAATAATAAACTTTATAAAATTTTTTAATTTAATTCACTTACACATATACTTATAATTATTAAACTATTAAATTGTTTTATCGCCAATTTTTCGGAAAGATTAATATTACTTTTGTCCCATGAAATTGAATTATGGAAAGAACTTTTGGTTACTGTGTATTTCCATGTTTTTTTTCATGACAGGGTTCAATTTGATCATGCCTGAATTAAATCAATTCATAACAAAACTCGGTGGTGAAGGACAAAAAGGGTTGGTCATTACACTTTTCACAATTTCAGCAGGACTTTCACGTCCTTTCTCTGGAAAGTTGGCGGATACAATTGGAAGGAAAAAAGTCATTTACATAGGAACAATATGCTCCATAATTGTTTCCGTCCTCTACCCGCTTTCAACAACCGTTTTTTTCTTTCTTTTCCTTCGCTTTCTGCATGGATTTAGTGCAGGATTCGCCCCAACAGGTGCCACGGCTTTAATAACGGACATAACACCGAGCAATAAAAGAGGAACTGCCATGGGTATTTGGGGAACTTTTATCTCACTCGGAATCGGCGCAGGACAATCGGTCGGATCTTGGATTTGCTTGAAATTTGGATTCAACATACTTTTTATGTCGGCTGCAATATGTTCCATTATATCAATTTTACTCTTTTATGAAGTGCATGAATCGTCAGAGAAAACTGCCAAATTCAAATTTTCTCAATTAAAAATCACTTGGAATGATGTTTTTGAGCCAACTGTTCGTCCCGCAGCAAATGTGATGTTTTTGACAGCAACTTGCTCGGGAATCATTTTTGTTGTCACACCAGACATTTCGGCGTTTTTAGGCATTGAAAATAAAGGGTTTTTCTTTGGAGTATATGTCATCTCAACAATTTTAATCCGCTTATTTACGAGCTCAATATCCGATCGAATTGGAAGAAGACAAATGCTTTTGGTAGGTTGTATTTTTTTAATTGCCAGTATGATGCTAATTGCATCTGCTAAAAGTGTCAATTCATATATTTTAGCTGCTATCATTTTTGGATTCGCAACAGGTGTTTCAAGTCCCACCCTATTCGCTTGGACAGCCGACCTATCTCCTGAAACGCGACGCGGTGTTGGTGCTGGAACCATGTTCATAGCCTTGGAATTAGGAATCATGACAGGATCCTTATCAACTTTAGCCACCTATCACAATACAAAAACTACCGTTTATTTATCCTTTGCTGTTGGTGCAATCTTCGCTTTAATTGCTTCGATTTATCTCATTTGGCATTTGCGAACTCGAGAATCAAAATATTAGTCGGTGTGCTTCAAATACTTGCGAACCAAATAATGACCTAAATAAATTAAGGGCGTTAAAAGCAAGGCAATCAACATTTTCAACACGTAATTGGTAGGTGCAATTTTCATGTATTCTGAAAATGAAAGTGAACCGCCTAAAACAAATCCGATATATAAAACAATGTAGGAATCAATCAATTGAGATAAAAGCGTGCTACCCGTGCTTCGTAACCAAATAAACCGATTGCCTGTTTTGTGTTTAATCCAATCAAAAACGAATGCATCAAGAAGCTGAGAAACTAGAAAGGCAGCTATACTTCCCACAATTACCATTTGTGCTTGTCCAAAAACTTTATTGTAGGATTCGTTATCTGCTAAATTCGATCCTGGAATTTCATGCGCCGGAATATTCATCGATAGGCCAACGATTATGAAGCAATAAGCAATCAAAATAGCTGTAATCCAAGAAACACGACGAACGGCTTTCTGGCCATAAAATTCATTCATTAAATCAGTTATAAGGAAAACAATCGGCCATGGCAAAATTCCAATGATCGTTGTAAATGGCCCAAGTTTCAAACCAAAAAGATTGAATGAAAGTGGAATCTGAATAAGCTTATTACTTATCAACTCGGCAGTGACCGCATTTGTTACAAATAAACCTACTAGAAAAACGAAAAGCCATTGTCTTCGCTCGTTTATTTTTTCAGTTTCCATTTTTTTCAGTGGATTTTAGTTTATTAATAGTCATTAACAAACGTTAATCTTTCTTGTTTGCGGCACCATAATCCAAACGTTTTGATTTGATGTAACGCTGAACGTAATATTTTGTTTTTAAATTGTCGATTCGAACTCCACCATTTGCTGCATGAATGAATTTCACGTCACCAGGAAGAACTTCTATTACCATCGCCACGTGTCCTACGGATGTTGATCTCACATTACTGCCTTTGAAGAACATTAAATCACCGGGTTGTAAATTGGCAAGGCTAATCGTTTCTCCTAATTCAGCCAATCCATAACTGGTCCGAACCAAGGAGAAACCAAAATTGCCAAAAATGTAATTTATAAATCCAGAACAATCAAAACCAGATGGCGTTGTTCCACCATATCGATATGGAACACCCAGGAACGACTTTGCAAATGAAATCATCGCATCCGCTTTAGGGTTCGATTTTTTAACTTTATGTGTTGTATCAGAAAAGGAAAATGCACTCGTATCTATTTCAACAGAATTTACCTGAGAAAAAACACTTATTGACACTAATGTGAAAATCGTTGATAAAAAAATGGTTTTTAAATCCCGAAATATCATAGCCGTTGCAAAAATATCACTATTTTCGAATTTAAATTGAAATGTCCCAATGCCAATTATTGATATTCAGTTACTTAGTAAACTTTACTACTCAATTGGCGAGGTTAGTAAATTTTTAGACGTAAACCCTTCTTTATTAAGGTTTTGGGAGAAAGAATTTCAACTAGAAGTTTCAAAGAAAAATAAGAAAGGAAATCGGCTCTTTACAAAGAAAGAAATTGAAAAAATTAACAAGATTTATCACTTTGTTAAAGTTGAAGGATATACGCTTGAAGGAGCAAAAAAAGCTCTAAAATTAAAAGAAGTAAAGCAAGAAAATAATAATGAAAAACATCCCTCTAACGAAGATTTGATTAATCGTTTGGAAGCTATCAAACTCAAACTAGTGTCATTTAAAAATTCCTAATTTAGAAATCTCTTCGAATGTTTCGATTCAGGTAATTCACAAAACGAAATAACTTTTTTTCGATTTCTTGCAATTAGGTCATAAAATAAATCCCGAATGAAATTAGGTATTAGCCAACAAATCAAGAGTGGATAAAAATACCATTTCAAAAAAGGAATAATTCTTAAAACTGCTTTGGATTTGGAAAACAATTTACCATTTTGAAAAAATAATATTGAATCTTCCAAATTAAATTTCAAGTTAAAATCGGAAAGCGCTGTTTTCGAAAAAGAACTCTTTAGAGCTGCAAATTGCAATTTTTGATTTCGTTCATATTTTAAAATAAATTGAACTGAACGATTACACAATCCACATTCACCATCATAAAAAATGATATTCTTGTTCATTTGTTGATTAAGTGCTGAGAATTATTAAAAAGCAGGTGACATTGGCGGTTTTTTTATTATTCGTCCCCTTCCATTTATCATATAGTTTATTCTCAACATGCCATTCCAAGAACTATTCAAATTATTGAGTTTACTTATATATTTACCTATTGAGGCTCCAATAGATAGCCCATTATTAAATTTATATTGATAAAATAATGATGGATTACTGAGGCCATAACCCAATCCTATCGTTTGAATTTGATTGCTATATCTTGAATACTTGCCGATATTAAACTTCAAGTTAATATATGCAGAAAGAGAGCCCGCGGGGGTATATTCCACAAATAAGGAAGGCACCAAATGAAATTTACCCAAAGAATCTAATTTAAAATCATAAGAACCTAAAAAGGTTAGATAAGTATTTGTTTTAAAATGGGTCGTATCAATGATTCGTTTTCCTTGATTCAAATTTGTTACCGAAAAACCCAAATTCCATTTTCTAGATAATAAGTTAACTCCGGCATCAATTCCGATGTATGCTGGATTCCAATTTCTGAATTTAATCGGATAATTAATTTCAAAATATTTAAAATTATCTTTCGAAGCATTTATTCCTAGCCCTGAATTTAATGTTAGTTTTCTGTTTAATAACCACGAATAAGCCACTTGCAGAGCTCCACGTGTTGATTTTAAGACTCCAAAATTTTGAAAATCCCCGTTAAATCCAACTGAAATTCGAGTCCTTTTTATAGTCTGTTTGTAGGTGGCATAGGAATAATTGCTGTTTACGGAATTTAAGTTATTAAAATTAAAAACACCTGTCACATAGATTTTTTTATCCGCAAAAGCCGATGGATTTGAAATCGAAAAATAATCATCTGTGTTGTAAAATAACTGCGCTGAAAAATAAAGGGGGAACAAAAACAAGAAAAAGACAAATTTCCACATGCATGTTTGTTTTTTATAAGACAATTAAGCAACAAAAATTGTTACAATGCAAGCAAAAGATAATTCAATATAACTTATTTCAAACGATATTTATTGAATTTTAGAACAGATTTAAAATTCAATCCAAAATCCCACTTTTATCTTGGTCGTTCTTTGGTTTTAAAAATTGAAGAATTACAATTGCAACTGACAAAAATAGGGTTGAAATCGCTGAAAAATCGTTAAACATGTATAAACGAATAAAACCCTGACCATATTTGTATTCAAGACTTATCTGCAACCAAAAGAAGAGAGCGGAAATTATCAACAGACAAGCGCAAATAGCTGTAAGCAAACGAATTGTGTTCGCTTTCATTTAAATTTTGGAACCAAAAAGTTTTGTACGTAATCTAAAACACCTTCTTCCAACGAATGAAATGGTTTGGAATAACCTGATTGAATTAATTTTGACATATTTGCCTCGGTAAAATACTGGTACTTATCTCGAATATCAATTGGAGTATCAATAAATTCGATCCTAGGCTCCAAATTCAATGCTTTGAAGGTCAAAGTTGCCAAATCTAAAAAGGTTCTTGCTTTTCCAGAGCCCAAGTTATAAATCGCCGATTGTGGTTTTTCATTCATCAGGTATTCACAAACGCTGGCTACATCTTTAACATAAACAAAATCGCGCAACTGTCCACCATCGCTGAAATTTGGATTATGCGAACGGAATAAGTTCATTTTACCGTTCTCCTTGATTTGCTTGAAGGTATGAAAAATCACACTTGCCATTCTTCCTTTGTGGTATTCATTCGGGCCATAAACATTGAAAAACTTCAATCCAGCCCAAAAAGGAGGCGTTTTTGTTTGCGTTAAAACCCATTTATCAAAATCATTTTTTGATTCTCCATATGGATTTAAAGGTTTCAATTTCGGAATAACATCGTGATTATCATCATAACCAAATTCCCCTCCACCGTATGTCGCGGCACTACTAGCATAAACCAAAGGAATTCGTTTCTCTGCGCAGATCGTCCAAATTTCTCTCGAATAATTCAAATTAAGCTCGTTGAAAAGCTCAACTGACATTTCTGTTGTATCTGTTCTAGCACCAAGGTGAAAAACCATGTTAATTTTATCCTGACTATTTTTCAACCAAGTTGGAAAATCGGATCGATCTATTTTTTGAATGTATTTTATATCAGCCAGATTAGGAAGTTTATCCTCACGTGAAAAATCATCCACCAAAATCAAGTCATTATGACCTTTTTTATTGAGGTAACCAACTAGATAACTGGCAATGAATCCTGCTGCGCCTGTGACGACAATCATCGGTTCAAATTAAAATAAACCGTTAATTTCGGCATCAATTGAATTGATGATTTTACCCAAATCTTCTTGGCTTTCAGGGAAACGGTTGTTGTCGATGTCTATGATTAGTAATTTACCTTTGTCATAAGTAGAAATCCAAGCCTCATAGCGTTCGTTCAATCGTTTCAAGTAATCCAAACGGATACTTTCCTCGTAATCACGACCACGCAATTGAATTTGATTTACCAGCGTAGGAACACTTGCACGCAAATAGATTAATAAATCTGGAGCAGAAACAAATGAATCCATCAAATTGAAAAGCGAAAAATAATTTTCAAAGTCCCGAGTCGTCATCAAACCCATGGAATGTAAGTTTGGAGCAAAAATAAAGGCATCCTCATATATCGTACGATCTTGAATTACAGTATGTTTTGTTTCCTTGATTTCTTGAATCTGTGTAAATCGACTATTCAAATAATAGATTTGAAGATTGAAAGACCAACGCTGCATATCGTGGTAAAAGTCATTCAAATAAGGATTTTGGTCGACATCTTCGAAATGAGTTTCCCAACCATAATGCTTTGAAAGCATGTTTGTTAAGGTGGTTTTTCCAGAGCCAATATTTCCTGCTACAGCAATATGCATAATCGATTTTTTAAGAAGGATAAAATTAAAATAAAACTACGAATTGAACACCGAAAAATTCAGCTTATTTGACTGAATATTTGGAAATAATTCTTTCAGAACGAAAATATAAAAAATCTCCTTGAATTTTGAAATCGATTACATTTTTTTCAGTCGAATTTATAAAAATTGTTTCAGTAGAGGATAAATTCAGAATATTGATTTGATTGTTTTTTAAATAAACCGCAAGTTGATCTTTTCCACTCAAAACTTGTGCGGAATTTTCCAATTGAAATCCTGTTTCAGAAAGCATTTGATCAAACTGATATACTTTGTCATTCGATGCAGTGAGATATAGGAAATTATTTTTTTCAATTAAATCTATAAATTCAGAAGACTCATTCAAAATCCCTTTCATATTCTCGACGCGTTGTATAATTTTATCATTAACGATATCAATTAATAGAATGGTTGAACGATATTCATCCAAAACCCAAATTAAATTGGGACGATTAGAAGTTGCTATTAACTTTGCGTTTTTCACATCAAATGCATCAAAATACTTGCAATTTCCATTCAAGGACAATGTATTATCTAAAAAGCAAATGCTTTGTTGTTCCTCAGAAAACAGGACCAATTTCATTGCATTAATTGGTTCAATCTCCCTAATTCGACCTATAGATTTTATACTTTGTGAATAAGTTTGCTTGCCACTTGAATCTAATTTCGAAATGAAATTATTCTGAATGACATACAAATTCCCAAGATTGTCAACATTCCAAACATCAATTGGTGTTTGAAAGGAATATTCATTAATCTTAACTAGGTTCGTCATATTCTCTTGAGAAAAATAGACTCCAAAACACGAAATCAGAATATAGATGAAGAAAGAAAACCTTTTCACACGTGAAATTTAGTCATTCTTTAGCAGAATCTGTTCCAAAATTTCACGATTATTCATGAGGCGAGGAACTTTATGCTGTCCACCTAATTTATTTTTCGACTTTAACCAACGATGAAAGGTGCCTTGTTCAACAAAATGAAATTTCGGAAAATCGATGTTCATGTTTTGAAAACGTTTAACGTCGTAATCAGAGTTGAATTTCTTAAGAGCTTCATCGAGTGCGATTTTGAACCCCTCATAGTCAGCAGGTTCTTTGCTAAATTCGATCACCCACTCGTGTCCACCATTCGAATTTTGTAAATTGAAGTAAGGTGCAACGGTATATTCCATGATAGCAGCATTTGTTTTGGAACAAGCTTCCGAAATCGCCTTCTCAGTATGATCTACAATCATTTTTTCACCGAATCCATTGATGGAATGAGAAGTTCTTCCTGTTACGCGAAATCGAAATGGTTTGATAGAAGAAAAACGAATGGTATCGCCTATGATATAGCGCCAAAGCCCGGCGGAAGTTGAAATAACTAGCGCATAATCAACATCTGTTTTAACTTCTTCCAAAGGAACAACAGTTTTCGAATTGATTCCGTCAAACTCATTAATTGGAATAAATTCGTAAAAGACCTCTGAATTGGTTAATAATAATAAATCCTTTGAATTAAGTTGATCTTGTAAGCCGAAATATCCTTCAGAGGAATTATAAGATTCTACATAGTTCATTTTAGAATTACCAATCAACGCATCGAATTGCTGTTGATATGGCCCGAAGTTCATTCCACCATGGATATACAATTCGAGATTCGGCCAAACCTCAGAAATTGTTTTTTTACCAGAAATTTCCAAAACCCGCTTTAACAGAAGCAAAGTCCAACTAGGAACACCAGCTAATATGCAAATATTTTCATAAATTGTTGCCTTCGCCATGTCGTTGAGTTTCTTTTCCCAATCCGATTGTAAAGCGATTTCTTTTTTTGGGGCTCTCCTCCACTCCGTCCACCAAGGCAAATTATTGACAATAATCGCAGACAAATCACCAACAAAAACTCCATTTTCTTTCGTTCGTGTTTCTCCACTCCCACCAACAATGAGGTGTTTAGCATTGAATAATTCTCTATTCGGTAGATTAGCGTAGTACTGGGCGAGCAAATCCTTCCCTCCAACGTAATGATTGTTGAATAGGGAATTGGAGGTTACTGGAAGAATTTTAACACGGTCCGCGGTTGTTCCTGAGGATTTAGCGAACCAGTTCGTTTTACCTGGCCAAAGTAGACTTTCTTCACCTTCGATGCTACGATCGATCAAGTCTTTAAGCGTTCCATAATCCTGAAGAGGAACATGTTTAGAAAAATCAGAATAGGATATAATGGAATTAAACTGATTCCTCAATCCAAATTCAGTTGATTTTCCTTCAGAAATTAAAAAATTAAAAACAGAATATTGTAAGGCAAAAGGATTATCTCTGCAATCATTCAATCGAGCCATTCGTTTACCTATCAACCATGAAAAAACCGAGTTGAATGGCATTACTCGAAATTATTAATTAATTATCCCCAAATAAGAATCGAAGTAATAATGGCAATTAACGCAATGGTATACATTGTACCCAAAGCTACTGTTGAATCATCAAAATAACTGCGGTTTCCTGAATCATTTGAATTTGAAGACATACTTATTTATTTTTTATCAAAATTAGGAATTGTTTCAATATGGAAATCGATGAAACAAAAAAATTAAAAAAAATCCCAATTGATTACAACCGGGATTCTTAAATATTCTTGAAATTTAATTAATCTCTGCTGCCAAATAATCTTAAGATCGTTAAGAATAAGTTTACAAAAGTTATGTACAAACTCAATCCTCCGAAAATCTCCATTTTCATTTTAGTAGAAGGATCCATTTCAACGTTGTGAGCCAAGTTCTTTAATTCTTGCATTTTATATGCAACTAAACCGGTAAAAACAAAAACACAGATGTATGTAATCATTTTATCCATTCCTGAACTTTGAACGAATGCGTTTACTATGCTTGCCAAAATCACACCAAATAAAGCCATATACAAAAGGCTACCAAATTTCGTTAAATCCGTTTTTGTCGTGTAACCAAGAACAGCCATCAAAGCAAAAACTCCTGCGGAAACGAAGAAAGAAACGTAAATAGAACCAATACTATAAACCATGAAAATGGATGACAAACTCAATCCCATTAATGCAGAATAAGCAATGAACAACATCAACATTAATTTCGTGGAAATGCGCTGAAAACCAAAACTCATAGCAAGGACAATTGCAAGAGGAGCAAATGCTGAAACCCAGAAAAATATGGAATAACTACCAGTTTCTTGGTTAATAAATAAATATCTGAAGTACACGTCATTGGTTCCTATCAGGTATGCGAGAATACCCGAAATACCTAATGCAGCAAACATATAGGTGTAAACATTTTTAATAAAATCCACCGCCACGTCTCTCGAAACGCTTGGCTGACTGCTGTTAAAATAATTGTCCATAGTTAATGTAATTTTGATTGAACTAAATTAATAAATTCTTTTCTTGTAGCATCGTTATTTAGAAAAATTCCTGTGAATGCACTCGTTGTTGTAGCAGAATTCTGTTTTTGAACCCCACGCATCTGCATACACATGTGCGAACATTCAATTACAACGGCAACTCCTTTTGGTGACAAAGTTCTTTGAATACAATCCCTAATTTCAATGGTTAAACGCTCCTGAACTTGCAATCTTCTTGCGTAAGCATCAACAACACGCGGTAATTTGCTCAAACCGACAATTTTTCCATCCGGAATGTAAGCAATGTGAGCTTTTCCAAAAAACGGCAACATGTGATGCTCACAAAGCGAATAAATCTCAATGTCCTTCACCAAAACCATTTCTGAGTATTCCTCATGAAAAATCGCTTGATTTACAATGTCATCTGGGTTTATCTCGTAACCATGAGTTAAGTATTTCATGGCTTTTGATACACGTTCAGGTGTTTTTAATAATCCTTCTCTCAAGGGATCTTCACCAATTTCTTCAATAATTGAGCGATAGTGCCCTTCCATTTCGTTCTGTTTCAAAATATTGTTTCTTGTAAAACGAAAATGAACTAAAAAGGTTCTTTTCCTCCGTAATATTCAACAAAATTATTTTCCGTTTCTATCAACTTTATTTTGGCGAGTTCTCCACCGTTTGTGAGGATATCTTCTTCTATTAAATCCCAAATAGCGATTGCCACATTTTCAGTTGAAGCCATAATTCCTTGTAAAAAAGGAACATCCAAATTCAAGTTTTTATGATCCAAGGCTTCAACAACTTTTTCTCGAACGATTGCACTCAACGTCTTTAAATTAATAACGAAACCAGTATCAGGATTTGGGACGCCTTTTACGGTAACATACAATTGAAAATTGTGTCCATGCCAGTTTTTGTTCGCGCATTTTCCGAAAACCTTATCATTTTTTTCTTCACTCCATTCTGGTTTCCACAATTTATGAGCCGCGTTGAATGTTTCTCTTCTTGTAATGTATATTGTCTTCATTTTTTAAACAGTCTCTTTAACATTAATTAATTCGACTTTCATAATTCCATCTCTATCTATTTCTAATAAACGAACATTTTGAAACGTATTGGTTAGTTTTGAGTCGTATGGAAATTTCACTTTCACGTAATTTTCTGTAAATCCAAACATAGTTCCCTCCTCCTCTTCTTGTTCGAATAAAACTTGACGTTCAGTTCCTTCATTTTCCAAGTAAAATTGTCGCTTTTTTCGATCAGAAAGTAAATGCAATTGCTTGCTTCGTTCTCGTCGTAATTCCATGGGGACTTTTTCACCTAATTTTGGGGCACCTGTATTTGCTCTCTCGGAATAGGTGAAAACATGCAAATATGAAATATCAAGATCTTTCAGAAAATTCACTGTTTGCATAAAATCTTCATCCGTTTCGCCCGGAAAACCAACAATAACATCCACTCCGATACAAGCATCTGGTCGAATGGATTTTATTTGAGCAACACGTTCCGCATACAACTCACGCTCGTATTTTCGCCTCATCAATTTCAAAAGACGATTACTTCCCGATTGCAATGGAATGTGAAAATGTGGGACAAAAAGTTTTGAATCCTTCAAACAAAATTCAATAATTTCATTGGAGAGTAAATTAGGTTCAATAGACGAAATGCGAAAGCGATCTATTCCTTCGACCTTATCTAATTGTTGAATTAATTGAAAGAAATTCTCGTTTCCGCTTTGACCGAAATCCCCAATGTTCACTCCTGTTAATACGACTTCTTTAACATCCGTTTGAGCTATTTTTTGAGCTACAACTATCGTTTCTTCAATCGAAGCATTTCTACTTTTACCTCGAGCCAATGGAATCGTACAAAACGTACAAAAGTAATCGCAACCATCTTGCACTTTCAAAAAAGACCTAGTTCGATCTCCCATTGAATAGGACGGAACAAAATCATTCGTTTGCTTGATGTTATCGTAAATTACGATTGGTTCGGAGAGTTTCGTCTCTTTCTTCTCCAAATGTTCTAGAATATTGAATTTTTCGTTCGCGCCCAAGACCAAATCAACCCCTGGAATTTTGGAGATTTCCTCCGGTTTCAATTGCGCATAGCAACCAACTATCACAACAAATGAATTTGGGTTAATTTTCGAAGCTCTTCTGACAAGTTGCTTGCATTTTTTGTCCGCATTTTCGGTTACCGAGCATGTATTTATAACGCAAATATCAGGGGTGTCTTCAAAATCAACTTTGGCGAAACCAGATTCTTCAAAAAGTCTAGCTATAGTGGAGGTTTCGGAGAAATTCAACTTACAACCCAAGGTATAAAAAGCGACTTTTTTGAACTGATTCATCGGGGCAAATTTACGGATAAATTTTATGGATAATAGTTGTTCATTTTCGAATTTGACACGAAATGGGTAAATAAAATAGTATGTGTAATCTTAATTCATTTTGAAACCAATGAAACAATTTCAAATTAGGTTCAACTATTTTAGGGACTAATTAGTCAGTTAGGCAGTTTAATATTTTTTTAAAAATTGAATGTTACAAATTCACTTTAATGCGGTTATTTAAGAAAAATAATAAAGATGAATTATCATGATATAAAAGGTATTGAATCAAAATTAACTGAAAGTTATACAGATCGTAAATTCAGCAATTATCTTAAATTTCATTACATTATAAAATTCTTACACTCCACTTTATTTTTTTGGACCATTTCATTCGTTCCATTTTTAATTGCACCAATATACTTATATCCTGAAAAAAAATACCACGAACTTTGTGATAAAAACATTGAAGAATTGGAATTAACCATGGAAGTTTTAGAAGATATAAAAAAAGAGCGAATCAAAATCAACACATAAAAAAAAGCGACCTCCTTAAGAAGTCGCTTTTCCATCAATGTTACTTAAACTAGGCGTTTGCATTCATATTATCTAAGACATTCATAACGCTCTTAACGGCCTCTGCTGATTCTGCCAATAATGTTTTCTCTGCTTCATTTAATTGAAGTTCAATGATTTTCTCAATACCATTTTTACCGAGAATAACTGGAACACCCAAATAAATATCATTCATTCCATATTCACCCCGCAACCACGCACAAACCGGGAAAATTCGTTTTTGGTCACGAACCACAGCTTCTACCATTTGAGCAGCTGCTGCACCCGGAGCGTACCATGCGGAAGTTCCTAGCAATTTCACGATTTCACCACCACCAAATTTAGTTCTCTCAATGATTTCATTTAACTTATTTTCTTCAATCAATTCAGTAACTGGAATTCCACTAACAGTTGTATAACGCGGAAGTGGAACCATTGTATCACCATGTCCACCCATCAAAACAGCTTGAATGTCCTTTGGGGAAACATTTAGTTCTGTTGCTAAAAACGCTCGATATCGCGCTGTATCCAATACACCTGCCATTCCAAAAACTTTTTTAGAATCTGTTTTAGCAGTAAGGTATGCACAGTAAGTCATTACATCTAAAGGATTAGATACGACAATTATGATTGCTTCTGGGGAGTACTTTACAATATTTTCCGTGACGGTCTTAACGATACCTGCATTCGTTGCGATAAGATCGTCACGAGACATTCCTGGTTTTCTTGGTAGGCCTGATGTAATTACAACTACATCAGAATCTTTTGTTCGCTCATAATCATTTGTTGATCCAATTGTTCTTGAATCATATAAATTAATTGGAGAAGTTTGCCAGATATCCAATGCTTTTCCCTCTGCAAATCCTTCTTTAATGTCAAGAAGAACAATTTCATTGGCAATTTCGCGATGTGCCAAAACATCTGCGCATGTTGCACCAACATTTCCCGCGCCTACTACAGTTACTTTCATTTGAAACTTTTTAAATTAGTAAATGTGAATTTAAAAGCCACGAATTTAATTAAATTACTTAAAAATAGGTATTTTTCGGAAAAATTTTGTTTTGATTGTTTTTTTGGAGGCAACCCAAAGAAAATTGATTCGTTTATTAATTGTTGAAAATTGGAGAACAAAAGTCATTTGAAGGAAATTGTGGAAGGATGTCTCCGAGGCGAAAGACGTTCGCAAGAGGCATTATTCAAAGAATTCTATGGAAAAATGATGGCCGTTTGCCTTCGCTACATCAGTGATCGCGATACTGCACAAGAAGTTCTTCAAGAGGGATTCATTAAGGTCTTTGACAAATTGGAAGTTTTTGATTTCAAAGGTTCATTTGAAGGATGGATAAGAAGAATTATTGCAAATACTGCTATAGATGCTATTCGCAAAAATAAACGCAATCCCTTTCTAAGTGACCAGGATAACGACTTCAAGCAAGAGGTTGTAAATGAAATGGAGGAAAAAGAAAAAATCGAACTAACAGAAGTGAAAGCTGAAGTTGCGATGGACGCTATCTCTAAATTATCACCAGCATATAGGACGGTTTTTAACTTGTATGTTTTGGAAGATTATTCACACAAGGAAATAGCTGAAATGCTTGGAATCAACGAAGGAACCTCAAAATCCAATTTGGCAAAAGCAAAAATGAATTTGCAACGCATATTAAATGAAAAATTTAAACACATCGAAAAATGATGGAAAACGATATAGAAAAATTGTTTAAAAAAGCACTTGACAAGCACGAATTACCTTATGATAAAGGTGCTTGGGAATCGTTTGAAAAGAAAATGAACAAATCCAAGTCTCAATCTTATAAATGGTGGATTCTTGGAGTTGCGGCAGCGTTATTTTCAATATCAACAATCTACCTTTTTAATAAGGATAACGCACAGAATACTATTCAAGAGAAAAACAATGTTGACAAAGAAAACTCAGTTTCAAATCGAAAAGAGACAGTTACAACAACAAAAAATCACACTAACTTAAAGGTTAATAAAATTAATGAAAATTTAAATACTCTTGAAAATAAGAAGATTAATAAGTTAACAAAAGACTCTGGTATTGCTGAAAATTCTGAAATCAAAAGTGAAAAGTTTGAAAGCACGTCTGATCAAATAGTGACTTCAAATTTGAATTCAACAGAAAAAGACCAAGATAATTTACAACCAGACTTAAAAACAAAAAATGATAATCAAAACGCGAATATAACTGAGAATATTCCAACGTTTAATGATAAATGTAAAAATGAAACTATTTCAATTTATAATAAAAATTCATTTGAGCTAATTTTAAAAACTCCTTCCGGACGTGAAATCGGAATCGAAGCGAATTCGAAAAGTGATATTAATTTAAAAGAAACAGGTGGATACGTTTTGGGATATTCGCAGTCAAACGGAACTTTCAAGGAATCAACTAAATTTAAAGTATTTGGCAATCCCTCTTTAAACTTGATCATGGATGACGTGATTTCTTACAAAAATGGCTTACCTACAATCAATGCTGAAGTAAATTCAAGTGAAGAAAATGTTATTTGGAAAATCAATCAAAAAACGACTTCTAAAAATTCGAGAATTACTGAGTTTAACCTATTCCAGAAAGGTTCATATACGATTGCAGCTGTATCTAAAAGTGAAATGGGATGTGAAACAAGCGAAGCTAAAACCATTCAAGTGAATGAAGACTATAACTTACTGGCAATGAGTGCATTCAATCCAAATTCTTCCGATCTTCGTAATAGCACTTTTCTACCTTACGCTCTGAAGGAAAGAAATGTAACTTTCAAAATGATTGTTTTGGATCCAGACAATTTAGGGATTGTTTTTGAAACAACTGAATCAACAAATCCGTGGACAGGAATTGATAGAAGAGATGGTAAAATGGTTCCTGCTCAAAAGGCATACATTTGGAAAGTTTCTTTGTCGAACCCTGAACCAGGAGAAAAGTCCGAATACAAAGGAACAATCGTTCGTGTGCTATAAATTGGGAGCTTTAAGATTTGTTAAACAACATTGTATTCTGAGTTAAATCGCTATTTTTGTTAAACAAAAATGGCTAGTCAAGGAATCATTCAACTTCTTCCCGATCACATTGCGAATCAAATTGCCGCAGGTGAAGTCATTCAACGTCCATCTTCAGTAGTAAAGGAATTGGTTGAAAACGCCATTGATGCCGGTTCAAATTCCATAACAGTGGTCATAAAAGACGCTGGTAGAACCTTAATTCAAATCATTGATGACGGAAAAGGGATGAATGAGCAGGATGCCATTCTTTGTTTTGAGCGTCACGCAACGAGTAAAATCGCAAGTGCGGATGATTTGTTCAAGTTAACAACCAAAGGCTTTCGTGGTGAGGCTCTAGCTTCGATCGCGGCAATTGCGCACGTTACCTTAAAGACCAAAGAACACCATTCTGAAACAGGAACACTAATTGAAGTTGAAGGCAATAAAATTAAAAACAAAGAAACAACTGTTTGTTCCAATGGTAGCTCATTTGAAGTCAAAAACATCTTCTATAATGTCCCAGCGCGTCGCAATTTCCTAAAATCAGATAACGTTGAGTTTGGGCACATTCGTGAGGAATTTGAACGAATTGCTTTGGCACATCCTGATATCAAATTTACACTTCATCACAACGGAAAAGAAGAATATAACTTACTGAATGGCCCATTGCGAAAACGAATAGTTGAAGTCTTCGGCAGGTCTAACAACGATCAATTAGTCCCAGTAGAAGAAGAAACTGAAATCGTAAAAATAAAGGGATATGTCGGAAAACCGGAAACCGCCAGAAAAACAAGAGGCGAACAGTTTTTATTTGTGAATCAACGATTTTTTAAGGATAGTTATTTTCATCACGCCATTTCTAAAGCATTCGATGGACTTATTCCAGATCGTTCGTTCCCATCCTATTTTATTTTTTTCGAAATAGATCCAAGTAAAATTGATGTGAATATCCATCCAACAAAAACAGAAATCAAATTCGAGGAAGATCGTTTCATTTATTCCATTTTATTGAGTAGCATCAAACAAGCATTAGGAAAATATAATGTTTTCCCAACTTTGGACTTTGAATTGGAAACAAGTTTTGATGTGCCGGCAGAGGTTCGAAAAACAAATCCCATTGAGCCTCAAATAAAAGTAAATCCGCTTTTTAACCCTTTTCAAAATAATACATCGAGCTCCACTAATTCAGGAAAATCGAATGGCATGTCCAAAGGAATTATGAGTCAAGGATTTGGACAGACAAAAAATTCTGAGGCAGATTGGGAGAATTTTTATTCGATAAAAGAAGAAGAGATCACGGAAACGAAAGAGTTAGAATTCGAAAATGGCTTTGAACAAACAGGCAATTCGATACTTGTTCGCGGCAAATACTTGATTTCTAATTGCAAATCAGGTTTGATGGTTATTGATGCTAAACGAGCGAAAGAACGAATAATTTACCAGAATTTAATTTCCGAATTTATTCATAAGCCTATTGCTAGTCAACAGCTGTTGTTTCCATTTGACAAACCATTTAATAAATCGGAATTAATGGCTTGGCAAGAAAGTCAAACTTTGCTTAATCAACTTGGATTCAATTATTCTATCGAAGAGCAAACATTATCGATTGAAGGAATTCCAACTCTTATTCCAGCCGAAGAAATTAATGCTATTACGGAAGAAATCACGCAGACGCTTGTTCATGGAAATTTGCAAAAAAGCGAGTTGGCTCACGGAATTATTGCGAAACTTGCAAAAAATGGTTCAATGAATACCACCATTCGAAATGAACATGAAGCAACTACAGTAATAAACGATTTATTTCAATGTGAAGAGCATACATATGCCCCATCAGGCAAACTAATCGTTTCAACAATAACAATGGACGAAATCTCGAATAAATTTTAACTATGTTGAACAATTTACCTCAAGTAACCAAGAATATATTAATCTTAAACATTGTTTTTTTCGGGGCGACATTGATTCTCGAGTCCATGCATATTGATTTAGTGTCTCAGCTTGGCGCACACTACGTTAATTCAGTCTTATTCAAGCCTTTTCAAATTGTCACACATTTTTTCATGCACGGAAATTTGCTTCACATTTTCTTTAATATGTGGATGTTTGTCATGCTTGGAGCCTATCTTGAGCAAATTTGGGGTCCGAAGAGGTACTTCATTTTTTATTTGGCAGCAGCTTTCGGATCTTTTGCACTTTACAATGCTATTGGAGTCTATCATTTGCAAGAATTGAAAGTTCAATTAGCACAACAGATTCCATTGCAAGAAATAGATTCCTGGATCCGTGGAAATAACGTCGATGCGTTAAATGAAGCTTTATTTAATTACAATTCCGCCGAACTTGCCGAATATATTTCCCTG
>VGML01000021.1 GCA_016866415.1 Bacteroidota bacterium
ATACAAGGTGTTATACAATGGATTTCCAAATGAACCGCTTCCATCACCATTATTGGTGAATGTTCCATTTAATCCAATTAATGTATCAATATAAGCATTGTTAAATCCTGTGTTCGCAATTGGGTTAGGTAAATTTTGAACTTGGTGAATTACGTAGCCAGGAGTCAAACAGTTCGGTAAGCTTTGCGTTGACTCACCAATTCCATTAACAGTAATTCCCGGTGTGAAAACATCACCATAGCAAACGAAAGCTGTATCCTGTTGTGCATTTGTCAAACTATCACCGTTCGCCAATTCCACATAAATATCACCAGCATCACTATCCACTTCTTGGATGTATTCAATGATGTATTGACCTTCATCACCGGGCGAACCTCCATCAATTTGAATAGCGTAGAGTTTACCAGGTTCTAAACAACATGCTGATTGTTGAGTTCCGGCAAAACCAGCTGTTCCAGAAATGATTGGAGTCACAATCGGCGTATTTCGTGTTCCATCTTCCGTATATGTGGCAGGCCCAAGTCCTCCATAACAATCTGTTCCGTTTAATAATTCATAAACATTGTATCTAAGAACATCCAATCCAATGTAGGCACGAATGCTCATTTCAACAGCACCAGATGGTGGAGCTGTAAAGTAGTGCCAGACAGTCTGATTTGCCACATTTGCAGGAGTTGGGTCGGCGTTTGGTTCTCCCGCTAAATATTCCTGACAAGCAAACACGTTTGAACCTGCGACTGCTTGGAAAGTTGGGTTGGTTCCTGCTAAAATTACGGGTACCTCATAAAGTGGATTTTGCAAGCTTAAACATAAAATGTCATTACCTGGCGAATTTAACGTTGGATCAGAAACACTTGGGTCAAATAACCAAGATTTAATAGATTGTGTGCTTAAAGGAGATATGTTGTTAGAAGGGTCAACCATACCATAGTATCTGTAGCCAGGTTCAAGACAACGTTGGTTTATTAAAGCGCTTGGATCACCTCCAAGAAGGCTATTTGTACCTCCCTCATCTTGATTTAAGAATTCTAAATTCGCACAGGAATAATCAGAAGGAACACCGGGTGAAAATCTTTTATCGAAACCAAATAGAGCGTTGTTCTCACCATATAAAGCATTTTGATAATCAGATTCGAAAGTGATTCTTCCGCTATTAGGTGCTATAAAGTTCAACCAAACCGATTCATTTACAACCGGATTATTAGCTGCAACATGATCGTAATCATAAGCATGATAGTTCTCAGGATTGTTATCTGTATGTGGTGCACCTGTTTCTGCATAATCATTTCCACCATCATAAGCACATTCAAAATCTAAAACAATTGACTCAGTGCTACTAGCAGCAGAGGAAATTGGAGTTTGAGTAAACGCTACTGTTGAAGATAAACAAGGAATATCCTCTGTATCACCAGCAGGACCTCCACCTAAATCGTTAATTCTTACCTCAACAAGACCAGAAGTAAGTCCATCCGATGTTAACTGTACGTAATACGTTTCACCTGCAATTAACTTCTGATAACTTATTCCAGGAATTGGGTCACACGCATCCAGCGACAATTGTGCTTCAGGATCGACACCAAGCAAATCAATACCATCCGAAAACTCAATATGCGAAAGGTATTCAAATTTATCTTTGATGACAGCGCCTGTCAATGGTTGAAGACCTGTATTACAAGAGCTTCCATCGGCAGCATGATAAATTTGGAAATAAGTACCTATTTCGGTTCCACCATTGTCTGTTGAAATTTCAACTTCACCGCCTGCAGGAGCAACAAAACGGAACCATGCTGAGGAGTTATTAGCTAATACATCTCCTGCTCTTGGCTCATTTGGTTGCAGGGTATTGCTTTGACAGAGTGCAACATTATATGAAGTATTTGTATTCATAAGTGTCGCGTTACAGATGTCGTCTGGAAGAATGATTACAGTTGGTGTAAAATCAATTCGTTCTACAGTTAGATTAATTGTGTAGCTTACAGTTGAAGGACAACCTTCAGAACCACTTGCAGAAAAAGAATAATTTGCTGTACCATTTGAGGCAGGAACAGCCAAAGATACATTTTGTAATCCAGTTCCACCGTCAGTATTACCTAAAATATCATAGTTTCCAGCATCATCATTTTCATAAGCCTCCCAAGCTAAATTTATTGAAGTAGGTACATCTAAAGGACAAATATATTGACGATCAAAAAACAAGGCATTCGCAGCAAAATTTATTGGACCGTTCCCACTTGTATTTGTATAATTAAAATTATAAATACCAAATAAAGCTGGACTGTTGTTGGAGTATCCCAGCGTATTATCAGTTGCAGTATATTCCCATACGAAATCGCTTTGTCCGGTTACATCAAATAAAAGGTTATCGCAATCTACCGATGAAGAAGTTTGTACAGAGGTGACAGTAACTTTTATTGTCGCTTGACTAAAGATAACTGATTTGGAAAAATGTAAAAGAATGACACTGAAAAATAAAAAACGTAAATCTATTTTCACCATAACATTTGTCTTTTAAAAATTAAATGATGGTTAAAATTAGTTAAAAAAAAAGTAATATTTGGTTAATTGATTCTGAATTGTTTTTCTTAAAAAAAAAACAATTCAATCTCAAGAAAATACTAACGTATTAGGTTTATAAATCCGTTAACTTGATTGGAAATATTATTCTTATCAGTGTAATCAATAATAAAAGTATATACGCCCATTGGGCACTCCAGGCCTTTAAATTTGCCATCCCAAGGTATTTCAGATGATGTGATTATTCGCTCACCCCAACGGTTGTATATAGAGTACTTCATTGTCTTCGAATTTCGTAAAATTGGAAACCAAAAATCGTTTAAATTATCACCATCTGGGGTAAATGAATTTGGAGCATACAATGTGATTTCATCACAATTATCAACATATAAATTAAGAATTACAGTTGAATCACAACCATTATCACTCAATAATGGCCAACTATATGTTCCTGAAATACTTAGTGAATCGTATGCGAAATAATAATTGGATCCTATACAAATGGTATCAAAAAGTATCGTTTGATATTCATCTTTCACAAAAAGACTTAATACGTTAATCGAATCACATCCAAAACTAGTCGTGGTGGAGTCAAAATATACCCCCTCATTAGTATAATCAATATTGTTAAATAAGTAGGATTCTCCCTCACATATGTAAGCTTGTTGGTTAACAACAACTGGAGTTATTACGAAAAGACTAGTTGTCAAAATGCTATCACAACCATAAATTCCAACTAAGGTATCTTGAAATTGGCCATTTTGATTGTATGTGTTTCCATTTACGACAATCGATCCTCCCTCACAAACTGTAAAACTTTGAAATCCATAACTTGGATTCCCATGAAAAAATAACGTTGTTGTAACTATTGAATCACATCCATTGAATGTAATTAAGCTATCAATGTAAATTCCATTCGAATTTTGAAAATTACCAGCAATAAAAACACTGTCACCTTCACAAATATTTAAAACTATCGGAACGTTAACCGTAGAACAGGGATTTGAGCATCCTGATGCATCAATAGTTAATGAAATTGGGCAAATTCCATCATCAAGTGTAATTCCATATGTACCTGTTATGGCTGCAATCGAAGAATACAAGCTGCCCTCAACTAGTCCCCCTGAATAAATTAATTGCCCTAAAGGATTCTGTACACTTATTGAAATGGGTAGATTTGAATAAGCACCGTAACCTCCAGAAAAACCAATGGTCATTGTACAAGTTGAATTATCGTATGTGGAATTAACTAAAAGAGGGGATAGAAATACTATTGGTATTCCATTTCCAAGAGTTGCTGTCGGGCACGAAAATGCACCCCAATTTGATGAAAAATCAGCTGCAGGAGATAAATAATAAACAGAATTGAAAATCGGATTTCCTTGTGAACCAGATCCATCTGTATCATTTATGAAATATCCATTCGATTGAATGGAGTCCATAAAAGTAAAGCCCGAATTGTATACCGGATCGGGAACGTTGGCATTTGTATGAATGACAAAACCAGGATTTATACAACTTGGAATACTTTGGGTTGAATTTCCAATTCCATCTAAAAGTATTGAGGGTGTAATTGAATCACCGAAACAAACAAAAGCTGTATCACCGGAATAAATACTTGTATACTCTCCATTTGAAATTAAAGCTTCAATATCTCCTGCATCAGATTCTAATTCCTTTATGTATTCGATAATGTATAGACCTTCATCTCCGGCAGAACCACCATCTAACTGAATGGCATAGATTTTACCAGTTTCTAAACAACAAAGCGAGGTTTGAAGTCCCGAACTTGTTGCTGAACCGCTTAAAAGAGGAGTAATTATTGGTGAAAACCTTGTTCCGTTTGTGGTAAATGTTGCGGGGGCTAAACCTCCATAACAACTTGTTCCGTTGAGTAATTCAAAAATATTAAATCTGAGTGTATCCATTCCAATGTAGGCTCTTAGGCTTATTTCAACGGCTCCAGAAGGAGGTGCGGTAAAGTAATGCCAAACAGTTTGATTTGCACAGTTGCTTGATATTGAATTTATATTTGGTTCTCCTGCAAGATACTCTTGACAGGCAAGAACATTTGTTCCAGCAACTGCTTGAAAAGTTGGATTCGTGCCCGTCAAAATGACCGGAACTTCATATTGTTGATTTTGCAAAGTCAAACAAAGAATATCATTTCCAGGTGGATTAAGTGTTGGATCTACAACACTTGGGTCGTAAACCCATGATTTGATGCTTTGAGCACTTAAAAAAGTAATAGCATCAGAAGGGTCAATCATGCCGAAGTAATTGTATCCAGGTTCAAGACAAGAAGCTTTTATAAGTGCACTCGGATCACCACCTGAGAAAGAATTTGGTCCACCTTCATCGGATTTTAGAAAATCCAAATTTGAACATAAGTAGTCGGATGGAATTCCCGGTGCAAATCGTTTATCATAACTAAACAAGGCTGAACTTTCTCCATATAAAGCATCTTGATAATCAGATTCGAAAATAATTCTACCCATATTTGGCGAAATAAAATTTAACCAAACACTTTCATTCATGGTTGTGTTTCCGAGTGAAATATGAGGATAATCATATGCGTGGTATTTAACTGGGTCTGTGGAAGTATGCACTTGACCTGTTTCCGCGGCATCATTCCCACCATCAAAAGCACAACCAAAATTAAGTACGGCACTTGCCGGACTATTTTGAGCTGAGGATATTAAATTTGAATTATAGCTTACGGATGTTGATAAGCATGGGATATCCTCTAAATCAGGACTATTTCCACCAAAACCGTTAACTCGTAATTGAAAATAACCATTATCATTTATTTGATCGGCACAGAGTTGAATGTAGTACGTTTGCCCAGGAATTAACTTTTGATAGGAGATAAGTGGAACAGGGTCACATGAATTAAAGGTTATGTCTCCTTCCGGATCAACCCCAAGAAAATCTATTCCGTCAGAAAAATCAATGTGCGAGAGGTATTCAAATTTATCTTTGATTAATTGTCCTGTAACTGGATGAATCCCGTCAGAACAATTCATACCATCTGCGGCATGATAAACTTGAAAATAAGTACCAATGGTAGTTCCAGATAAATCTGAAGTTACCTGAACAGATCCTGATTGAGGCGCAATAAATTTTGCCCAAAGCGATCCTGCATTTTGGATGTCATTTGCTCTCGGTTCATTAGATTCAAGTGTTGCTGGACACCAACCAAAAGTGTATGTCGAGTTTAATGAAAGTTGATTGGCAGTGCAAATATCGTCTTGCAGATAATTTACAGCAATTGGAATTCGATCAATTCGCAAATTAATGGTATAAATTTGATTACATCCAGGGTCAACAGAATTCGCAATAAATGAATAATTTATACTTCCTGCGCCGACTGGAACAGGCATAGTAACGTTTTGAAGATTTGTTTGGCCATCTGTTAATCCAATAACATCGTAGTTCCCAACATCATCGTTTTCGTATGCTTCCCAAGCCAAATTGATTACGGTTGGAACACTTGTCGGGCAAAGATAATCGTGGTCAAAGAACAGACCATTTGATGGAGAAAAATTAGCACTGGGAGAGGTTAATGTGTATGGACCATTGTTATTATTATTGTATGCATAGTTAAAACCTAATATACCAAACAGAGCAGGATTATTGTTGGAATATCCTAAGGTATTATCCGTTGCGGTGAATTCCCAAACAAAGTCTGAATTTCCGCTAAAGAATCCATCACAATCTTGAAATAAAGCAAGTTGAACAGATGTTACAGTAACTCTAATAGTCGCTTGACTCCAAACATTTATTGATAACAATACTACGCAAAGTAATAAAATGTTTTTTCCAACCATATTAGAGTTTTAAACTCAAAGTAACATTGCAACAGGATTCTCCATGAAATTTTTAAATGTTTGTAAAAATGAAGCACCCATCGCGCCATCAACGACTCTGTGGTCACAAGAAAGGGTAACTTTCATGACATTTCCCGGAATAATAATTCCATTTTTAACAACCGGAACTTCATTTATTCCTCCAACTGCTAGTATGCAGCTATCTGGTGGGTTAATAATAGCGGTAAATGATTCAATTCCAAACATCCCCAAGTTTGAAATGGTAAACGTATTACCTTCCCAATCGCTCGGTTGTAGTTTTTTGTCTTTTGCGCGTTTTGCGAAATCTTTTACTTCTGATGAAATTTGAAGTAATCCTTTTGTGTCCGCAAAGCGAATTACCGGAACCAAAAGTCCCTCATCGACTGCAACAGCAACACCAATATGAACGTGATCATTTCTTCTAATAAAGTCTCCCATCCAAGCACTGTTAACATTTGGGTGTTGTTTTAAAGATAAACCAACAGCTTTCACAACCATATCATTGAAAGAAACTTTAACGCCTTCCATAGCATTTAATGTTTTTCTCGCAGCAATTGCGTTGTCCATATCGATACTCAACGTCAAATAGAAATGAGGCGCAGTAAATTTACTTTCAGCTAATCTACGTGCTATTGTTTTTCGCATTTGACTCACCGTTTCATCACGGAAAGATTCTGTTCCTGATGGTACTGATGAATATGTTCGTTCAGCTGGTGTATATGGCGTATAGTGATCCACATCCCTTTTTACTATTCTCCCACCGTCTCCAGTTCCTGCTACTGCGTTTATGTCAATTCCTTTTTCTTCTGCTAGTTTTTTAGCTAGTGGTGAAGCAAAAATACGATCCGAACTAGAAACAACTGGTGCACTATCTTTTACTTGTGTAGGAACTGATTCTTTAACTGGTTCAGATTTTGGAGTAGAATCCGCCGCCTCAACTGTTGGAGTTTCGGCTTCTTTGGTGACTTCCGCAACTGGTGTCGGAGCTCCCGACAATAATCCTGAGATGTCTTCACCTTTTTCACCGATTATAGCCAAAATGGAATTAACCGGTGCGGCTTTTCCAGTTTCAACTCCGATGTGAAGTAACACACCATCGTAAAACGATTCAAACTCCATTGTAGCTTTGTCCGTTTCAATTTCTGCTAAAATTTCACCTGCTTTAACCGAATCACCAACTTGCTTATTCCAAGCTGCCACAACTCCTTCGGTCATCGTGTCACTTAATTTGGGCATGTATACTACTTCTGCCATATCAATTTAATTTTTTTTTGACTATTAATATTCTTTTATGTAAGGATAATCTTGTTGTATGTAAACATCCTCGTACAATTCGTGAGGCTCTGGATAAGGAGAATTTTCAGCGAATTCAACAGATTCATCAACTTCCTTCTTAACCCAGTAATTGATGTCTTCTATTTCTTTTTCCGACAAAAACTTATTTTCGCGAATAACATTTAAAACATGATCAATCGGATCTTGTTCAATCCAGTCATTAACTTCGTCTTTTGTTCTATATTTTTGAGGATCAGACATCGAGTGCCCTTTGTATCGGTATGTTCGAATGTCTAGTAGGGTAGGGCCATCGCCTCTTCTAGCCCGGTTTGCAGCTTCTTCAATTGCATCGTGCACGTCCTCTGGACGCATCCCATTAACAATTTTGGAAGGCATTTCGTAAGAAAGTCCAATTTTAGAAAGATCTGTAACATTGGTCGTTCTCTCGACAGAAGTTCCCATCGCGTAATTATTATTTTCAATTATAAAAATGACTGGAATCTTCCAAATCATAGCCATATTAAAAGTTTCGTGAAGCGCACCTTGTCGAACTGCTCCATCACCCATGGAAACAAAGGCAACATTATCTGTTCCATTGTACATTTCAGCAAAAGCAACTCCGGCACCCATTGCAATCTGCGCTCCAACAATTCCATGGCCACCCATAAAATTCTTTTCCTTATCAAAAAAGTGCATTGACCCACCTTTACCTTTTGAACAACCTGTTTTTCTTCCGTAAAGTTCCGCCATTAAAACACGTGGATCACTTCCAAGTGCTATTGGATGGGCATGATCACGATAAGCAGTCATATGTTTGTCTGTTGGACGACAGGCGCTTGCGGTTCCTACAACAATGGCTTCTTGACCTATGTACAAGTGACAAAAACCACCAAATTTTTGTTGGATATACAATTGACCTGTTTTTTCTTCGAACTTACGAATCAATAACATGTCCTTGTACCATTTTATATAAGTTTCTTTCGAAAACTTCAACTCTTTTTTAGAGTTTTTTTTGCTATTCGTAGATTTTTCCAAACTTGCTGTCTTAACTGGCATTTTTAGTATTTTAAACTTTGACAAATATAAAAAGGAATTTTAATTAAAAGTATACATGTCATTTATACACTAAGTGATTATTTGATTACGTTTGTTTTTAAAAGATCCGTTAATTTCGAAAGAGGTATTTCAACCAATGGAGCTCCCGCTGAATAAGGCCCTATTTCATAGGAATTGTATACAAACACTACTTTTTTATCTGTAAAATAAAAATTATTATTTGATTCCAATCTTCCTTCAATAAACCAACCTGCATCTTGTAAATTTTCGTTTTGAGAAATTCCGATACTTTTTCTGAAATAGGAATCGACCAGCGCGTTCAATTTCTTTTCATTCGTGAAAAAATCTCCGATTCCCATTGTTTCTCCTGTTTTTTTATCAATCAAATAATGAATTTCATAACCATTTCCGTGAGCTCCACCTGTGAATGAATAAGTGAATGTTTCCAAATGTGTGAATTCTGTTTTCGAATCATCAATGTGAATCGAATCCATTAACGACCAAGGCATATAATTTTCATCTACATGAGAAAAATTTACTTTAAATTCCGTTAAAATATCGGCAAAGTATTTTTTGGAAAGATTTGCTGTGATTTTTTCTACCTCAGTCTCTTCAAATTCATTTTGAATAGATTTTGAAATGAGTTCATTTACTGACTTGTAATAGATAGGCGACTTTTCATCCAAAGTGAAATATTCGAAATAAATACTTGAAGTTTCAGAATTTTCGCCTGCTGACAGCGTTTTTTCAACCTTACCTTTAATTATATCTGAATAGAATGATTTTTTGGGAATTTCATTTTTTAATGTATCATCATCTAATCTTTCGGTTGAGTTCGAAATATTTTCATTCGTTTTTTGTTCTCCACAAGAAACAAGGAAAATTAAAATTGAAAGAAGAAAATAACTAATTGAATGTCTCACTTTTTGATCGTTTCAAAGATTGATAAATCAATATTATTCCCCAAACAACTAAAGGAACACTTAATAGTTGACCGGTATTTAAAAACCAAACATCATCGCGAGCGGTTTGCCCTAATTTGATGAATTCAACAAGGAACCGAGCTCCAAAAATGAAAATTAAAAAACTTCCAAAAACGAATCCAGGCTGTTTCCATTTCTCTTTTTTCCAATAAAGAAATAGCAATACGAGAAAGGCAATGAAATAGCAAATCGCTTCGTAAAGTTGCGCTGGATGGCGAACCGGAATCATTTCCCAAGGACAATCGTATGGGTAGGCGCAATCGTGGTGTAAAAAACGAAAACCCCATGGAACAGTTGTAATATCACCAACCATCTCATGATTTACCAAATTACCTAGTCGAATAAACGTTCCACCAATTGCAATTGGCGCTGAAATTCGATCTAAAATCCATATGTATGGCTTTTGAACAACTTTTTTGGAGAAAATGTAAAGCGAGATTAAAATAATTACTGCCGCGCCATGGCTGGCTAGGCCTCCTTCCCATATTTTGATAATATCTTCTGGATGCGAAAAATAACCTCTTTCAACCAAAAATCCATTTTCATATCGATCAAAATAGGGACCGTAAAACAAAACATGTCCCAATCGAGCTCCAATAATTGTCGCAATAACCATATAAGCAACAAGTTTATCAAGAACATCCTCCTTGATTCCTTCTTGCTTAAACATCCGTTTTACGACAAAATAACCCAGAACTAATCCTGAAACAAATAAAAGTCCATACAGATTAGGGGTTCTCCATCCATCAATGATTTCGGAATCTACTGCCCAATTGATTGCTAAAAACACGATTAACTTTGAATTGATTGTTCAATCAAAGATAGTGGTTTTTCGTTATTAGGTTTAAAT
The DNA here is from genome assembly GCA_016866415.1 of Bacteroidota bacterium. Classification (GTDB taxonomy): domain Bacteria; phylum Bacteroidota; class Bacteroidia; order Flavobacteriales_D; family Crocinitomicaceae; genus UBA952. Next base: position 10,530 of record VGML01000021.1, read on the forward strand.
TTTAGTTTTTCAGACCTTCCTTTTTTGAAAATCTTGTTGCTGTTGTTTAAACCTTTTCTTCGCTCTTTTTGCTCTGCTTCTGGTAAATGTATCATTTCCAAGCACTCATATGAGCAACAATTCTCCATTTCACTTTTACATTTGTCGCATTGGATGAAAAGCAAATGACACGCATCGTTTAAACAATTGGTATGAACATCCGCAGGCGCTCCACATTGATGACAAACCGAGATAATATCTTCTGAAATTCTTTCTCCTCTTCGTTCATCGAAAACAAAATTTTTACCTATAAATTTATTTTCAAGTCCTTTTTCCTTGCAATCATTTGCATACTTTATAATGCCACCTTCCAATTGATGTACATTTTTAAAACCTTTGTGTTTAAACCAAGCAGAAGCTTTCTCACAGCGAATACCACCGGTGCAATACATCACAATATTCTTGTCTTCGTTTCCTTTTAAATAGGTTTCCTCAATGAAAGGAAGTGATTCACGAAAGGTATCAACATCAGGTAAGATGGCACCTTTAAAATGGCCCACTTCCGATTCGTAATGATTTCTAAAGTCAATCAATATTGTTTCTTCCGCATCAGTTAGCTTATTAAATTCTTCAGCATTTAAGTGAATTCCTTTGTCCGTAACATCGAAGGACTCATCGTTCAATCCATCAGCTAGAATTTTATCTCGAACCTTGATTTTCAATTTCAAAAAAGGAAATTCTGCTTCACTTTCGTCAACGGCAAAGTTTAAACGAATGCCTTTCAGAAAATCAATTTCATACAATTCCTCCCGAAATTGAGCGAGATTTTTAGTTGGAACTGCAATTTGAGCGTTGATTCCTTCTTGAGCTACATAAGTCCGACCGACTACATCTAATTTTGACCACATCAAGAAAAGGTGATCTCTAAATAACCGAGGATTGACAATCTTTGCGTATTGATAAAACGAGATGGTGACAAATTCATGGCCTACCTCACGCAAATGCATTTCCAATTCCTCCTTATTTAATGTGTTCCACAGTTGCATGCTATGTTGTTTAAATAATTAGGAACTACAAAGTTAAAATTATTTGAAGTTTAAACCAAATGTACATTCGGAAACCAGATTTTTGAATGAGATTTATTAAAAATACATTATTTTAGTGTCTTTTATCTATGGTTCAGCAGCAGGCAAAAGCAATAAAGAAGGAACAAAAAACTGAAATCAAAACGTCATTGAAGTTTGAGGTTTTCAATTTTAAAAGTCGATTCTTTTGGATTTCAACAGCATTGGTTTTTGTTTTTTCATTTCTAATATATTCAAATACAATTAACCATGATTATGCCTTGGATGATACAGGCGCCATTCAACAAAATCTCAATGTTAAAAAAGGACTACAGGGAATCCCAGACATATTAAAAATGGATTTATGGGAACAATCCGAGGTTCGCTTAGGGTATTATCGTCCATTGTCATTAATAACATTTGCTCTTGAGTATCATTTTTTTCAGTCTGCGCCTCATGTGTGCCATTTTAATAACGTACTACTTTTTGCCATTTCATGTGTAGTTCTTTTATTTGTTTTACAAGCTCTATTAGGAAATGTACATCAATTTATTCCTCTTGCGATTACAATACTTTTCGCAGCTCACCCCATTCATACTGAAGTTGTTGCGAACATTAAAAGTCGCGATGAAATATTGAGCTTTCTCTTCGTGTTTTCGTCTATACTTTTTTTCATTTTTAACCTTCAAAAAAAGAAACCAATTTTTCTGATTATTTCATTCATTTGTGCCTATTTGGGAATGTTGTCAAAAGAAACTGCTTTGACCGGATTGTTAATGATTCCTATTATTTATTTCCTCTATTCAGAAGAAAAACTAAAAGTATTAAAGTTGTTTCCTGTCATTGCAGCAATTGGAATTTTCTTTCTTCAAAAAAGCATTTTTATTAAAAATGTGATGATTCCGGTTGATATTATTAATTATCCTTACGACCAAGATTTCAAGTTGCCAACTTCAATTTATTTATTTGTTCTCGGTTTGAAATTGTTGATTATACCGATCAATTTGAGATATGACTATTCGTATAACCTCATTCCTGCTGTCGATTTTAATAACCCAATGACTTTTTTAGGCGTGATAATTTTAATAGGTGGAGGAGTATTTACACTAAATCGTTTATTGAAAAAGTCCATACTAGCAGTTCCTTTATCGATGTATTTTTTTGCAATAGCACCTGGTTTTGCATTTACCTTTTTAAGAGGAGGGATTTTTGCGGAACGATTTCTTTACAGCGCTGCTTTGGGTTTTCTTATGTTTTTAATATTAATTCTTTTCAATATTTTGAAGCGATGGTCTGATCAAGTGAAAAACATTCAACTATTCGGAATAGGTGCTTTTACGATTCTATTGACAAGCATGTATTCTACTAAAACGTTCACGAGAAATTTCGTTTGGAGAGATAATTACACCTTATTCTCAACGGATATCAAAACGGGCGAAAATAGCGCTCAGAATCAACGTCATTTTGCTGAACAGACCTTAGTAAAGGCCATGGAAGAAAAAGATTCAACTCGAAAAATTGAATTGGCAAACGTTTCCTTAAAAGCATTTGAAAAATCTTACACCATGCATCCCAGGTTTGCTGAAAGTTATATGAAAACAGCAGTAATTTATCAATTGATATTAAACAAACCGGATACGGCCATATATTTTTATCGAAAAACAATCGAATGTGAACCAACAAAAATTTTACAAGCTGAGGCATTTTACAATTTAGGAACGGTATATCAAAACAACAAAGCGAATTTGGTTTATGCGTCTTATTGTTACAATCAATCGTTGAATTTTAAATCTGATTACGCTCCTGCAATATCCGCGACTGAAGCATTGAAAAAAATGGGAATCAATACGCTTTTAGAACCCACAGGTAATTCGTTCGATGAGAACTCAGCCAATCGAGATGCCAATTATTATTTTAATCTAGGATACAAAAGGGCTTCAGAAGGAAAATACAAAGATGCAATTGTTGCTTTTCAAGAGGCACTAAACATGAACCCGAATAACATTGATGCCTTGTTAAACCTTGGTAATTGTCATGGAATGTTAGGGAATTATCAAAAATCAATCGAATATAATGATAAAATAATTTCTTTGAATCCCAATGAGGAAAGGGCTTATCGAAATAATGCGATCAATTATGAGAAATTAGGGAATTTAGAACTATCCAAACAATTTTTGGATAAAGCGAATGCCTTGAATTCGAAGGTAAATCTACCTCAAAAGAATCCTTAATTAGTTGTTTCCTTAACCGTTCGTCAACTCGGTATTCAATAATCTTTCATAGCGAAGCAAATCTGCCAATTTGCAATCTGTTATTTTGTAATCCGAAAATAAACCTCAAACGGCCACACTATGCTCTCGCAACGCCTCGTTCAAAGACGTTTTTAAATCAGTTGATGCTTTTCTTTTTCCAATAATTAAAGCACATGGCACTTGAAAATTTCCAGCAGGAAACGTTTTTGTGTAAGATCCAGGAATCACTACGCTACGTTCAGGAACATATCCCCTGATTTCAATGGGTTCATTTCCAGTTACATCGATGATTTTAGTTGATTTAGTCAAAACCACATTTGCTCCTAAAACAGCTTCTTTACCCACACGAACGCCTTCCACAACAATGCAGCGTGAACCAATAAATGCATCATCTTCAATAATTACCGGAGCCGCTTGCAAGGGTTCTAAAACTCCTCCAATTCCAACTCCACCGCTGAGATGAACGTTCTTACCGATTTGCGCACAGCTTCCAACCGTCGCCCACGTATCGACCATAGTTCCAGAATCTACATAGGCACCTATGTTCACATATGAAGGCATCATAATAACACCTGGAGCCACATACGCGCCATAGCGTGCAATCGCATGCGGAACAACGCGCACACCCAATTCTTTATAATTGCGTTTCAAAGCCATTTTATCGTGAAATTCAAAGGGTCCCACCTCAATTGTTTCCATCTGACGAATAGGAAAATACATCACGACTGCTTTTTTAACCCACTCATTTACCTGCCATTCACCGTTTTCGAGAGGTTCAGCAACACGCAATCTGCCTTTGTCAATGTCTTCGATGACTTCTTCAATTGCCTTGATTATTTCGGAAGATTGTAATAATGATCTATCTTCCCATGCTTTTTCAATGATTTCTTTCATAAAATTCAAAATTATCAATGATTTAATTTTTGTAAAACTACTCACAAACCGATAAAAAACTAACTTTATCTTAGTGAATACAGGAAAATGGTGGAAAAATTTGAAAATGATAATACAATGAAAGGTGCGAAGAGCATCTTAATTGTTTTGACTGTCATTAATCTATTCAATTATATTGACAGATATATTTTATCGGCTGTTTTAGAACCTTTGAAGTCTGATTTAAAAATTACGGATGATGGTGATTTAGGACGACTGGCTACAGCATTTATGCTAGGTTATTTTTTAACATCTCCTATTTTTGGGTATCTGGGAGATAGGCTTTCTCGAAAAAAGTTAATGGTAATAGGCATTATCGGATGGAGTTTGGGAACATGCTTAACAGGTATAGCACAAGCATTTTCACTTATGATTTTTTGCAGAGTTCTTGTTGGTTTGGGAGAGGCAAGTTTTGGTGCAATTAGCCCTGCTGTAATTTCTGATGCCTATGATGTTAAAAGAAGAAATAGCGCCTTGACCATTTTTTATTTGGCTGTTCCACTTGGTGCGGCAATTGGTTTTACGTTAGGTGGATTGATTGCTTCTACGTTAGGATGGAGACAGGCATTTATTTTTGCTGGATTGCCCGGATTTGTTTTGGCACTGATTTTATACTTTGTACCTGAACCCATCCGTGGACAAAGCGATGGCGTCGTTGAGTCCAAGAAATTAGATTTGAAAACAATACTCGGTTTATTTAAGAATAATGAATACTTGTTGGCTGTTGGCGGCTATATATTTTACACATTCTCAATGGGTGCATTTTCATTCTGGGGTCCGACATTCCTCACAAGAGTGCATGAATTAAATGTAAAACAATCCTCAATGTTTTTTGGCACAGCATTAGTTGTAACTGGAATTTTGGGCACATTGATTGGTGGATACATCGCGAATAAATGGCAAGAGTCAAGTAATGGTGGATATGCAAAGCTTTTAAGTATTTCTGTTTTAATCGCGGTACCTTTTTCTTTTTTTGCATTTATAACGAAGGATATTACACTAAGTTTGGTTTCAATTTCAATCGCCTTGTTGTTTCTATTCATGTGCACTGGACCGATAAATACTGTAATCATGAATGTTGTGCCTACTTTTACTAGATCAACAGCAATGGCAATTGCAATTTTTTCAATTCACGCATTTGGGGATTTATGGTCTCCTGAAATTATAGGCAGAACTTCCGACATACTTGGAAATTTGAGTTCAGCAATGTTGATATTACCTAGCTCATTTATCTTAGCAGGAATAATTTGGTTTTTGCTCTATCGCAAACAAAACATGACAAATAAGAATTAGATACTTTCAAAAATTCGAGCTAAATTCCGATTATGAGCGCTTTTCACGACGAATTTTATCCTTCTTGATATTTACTAACAATAATTAAGACAAAGACTTGCAATACGCAATAGCATCATCATCAATTTTATCACTTTCTTCTTGACTAAAGAGTTCTATGAAATGTTCATGTAGCTCTCCTAATTGCAGAAAACATAAAACTAAATGGACTTTTAAATATTCTTCTTTTTAATTAATTTGAATTAATTTCTCTTCTTAATGCGAAAAATTTATTTGGATTGTTTCTTTCCAAACCAATAGAGATCGCATAGGAAAATTTCCCGCCCAATCAGCCTGATCTTTTAGAGAAATTTCGAAAATGTTAGGTCCACTTTCTTTAGTTCATTTGTTAGTTCATCCGTCCTAATAGAGGGGTCAATTATTTTACAAAAATATTCAAATGCCTCTGTATTAGTACTAGTAACCGAACCACCCAGTATTTCTATCTTGTTTTGTTTTTCTGATCAATCTGCATTACAATTAAATCTTTTTTAAATGCTTTTTTAGTTGACCTGCCATTTGGAAAGTAACTATGTGATAAAACATTATAAAATCTGAAATTAGACTATAAAATGGATGTTTAAATGTCGCAGGTTTATTTTTTTCAAAAACGTAATGGCCAATCCAGGCAAAACCATATCCACAAAGTGGACCAAATAGCAACAGCCAATAATTTTCAGCAATAAAAGAATAAATCACAATGGTTATAAATCCGGCTGTACCAATAAAATGTAAATAACGACAAATTGAGTCACTGTGTTGTTGCAAGTAAAACGGATAAAACTCTTTTAGTGAGTTGAATTGATTATTCTCTGTCATTAGTTCACGTGTTAAACTTTGTTTTCCCCAATTTTATTTACCAAAATTCCAAAAACGGCAGCTGTGAAAAACATGAGTAAACTATAGATTGCAGGAGGAATACTTATCATACTGTTGTCCAACACATTTAAGGCTATGAAAATTGCCAATGTGCCATTATGAATTCCAATTTCCATTCCGATGGCAATTGCTTGCTTTTTTTCAATCTTAAAAAATAAAGGCACAAAAAAACCAATTATCATACTTGAAAGGTTAAATACTAGTGCGGCCAATCCAACTTGTTCAAAATAATTCCCGAGATTTTCTTTTTCTTTTAAAACAGCTCCCACAATAACAACAACTAGGAACAGAGCAGACAGTATTTTAACAGGTTTATCCATAATTTTTGCAAATGAGTGTGCTTTTGCATGGATAAGCATTCCAATAGATACTGGAATAAGAATAATTAAAAATACTTCTACTATCTTGTTAAAGGGCATAGAAATCTCTCCGCTTTTGCCAAATAAATCTAATGACCATTCAACAATAAGAGGCAATGTTACTAGGGTTAAAATGCTGTTAATAGCAGTTAAGGTAATATTTAGAGCCACATCGCCTTTTGCTAAATGGCTATATAAATTTGCTGTAGGCCCACCAGGAGACG
>VGML01000022.1 GCA_016866415.1 Bacteroidota bacterium
TCGAATGGCATTACAAACGAGAGAACAGCATATCAAACGAGACAAAGCGACTTCCAATATTTGTACTGCACAAGCACTTTTAGCTGTTATGGCCAGTATGTATGCTGTTTATCATGGTCCTAAAGGAATTCGCGCTATTGCGGAACACGTTCACGAGTTGGCATCTACAGCAGCGAAAGGATTGAAGTCGAAAGGAATCAAATTGGGTTCAGACAATTATTTCGATACACTTTGGATTAAAGGATTGGATGTAAAATCAATTCGTTTAAAAGCTGAAAATCACGGTTTGAATTTCAATTATTTGAATGACCAAGAATTAACAATAAGTTTTGGAGAGCCGCATACATTGGAGGATGTCAATACGATTCTTTCTGTGTTTGACTCAGAAAAGGTGGAGACCATATCAAACGCGGCAATTTCAGGTGATTTCTTAAGAACAGAAGCAATTTTAACGCACAGTGTTTTCAATAAATACCATTCTGAATCCAAGATGATGCGTTATCTCAAAGGATTGGAAAACAAAGATTTATCATTGGTTCATAGCATGATTCCATTGGGTTCTTGCACCATGAAACTTAACGCCGCAAGTGAATTGATTCCAATCACCAATCCGCAGTTCGCAAATATGCATCCTTTTGCGCCGAAAGAACAGGTATCGGGTTATTACGAAATGTTTGAGCAATTGGAAAAAGATCTTTGTGAAAGTACTGGTTTTGCGGCTGTTTCCTTACAGCCAAATTCAGGTGCTCAGGGCGAATATGCCGGACTTATGGTCATCAAAGCGTATCACGAATCAAGAGGAGATTTCCACCGAAATAAAATGATCATTCCTTCTTCTGCACACGGAACAAATCCTGCATCAGCGGTGATGGCCGGTTTTGAAGTGGTTGTTACGAGTTGTGACGAAAATGGAAATATCGATATTGAAGAATTGCGAAAAGTCGCCACGGAATTGAAAGATTCATTGGGAGGCTTGATGGTAACCTATCCTTCAACTCACGGAGTTTTTGAAGAAGGAATTAAGGAGATTACGACAATCATTCATGATAATGGTGGACAAGTATATATGGATGGAGCGAACATGAATGCGCAAGTCGGTTTGACAAATCCTGGAAACATTGGTGCGGATGTTTGTCACCTAAATTTACACAAGACTTTCGCCATACCTCACGGTGGTGGTGGTCCTGGAATGGGTCCAATTGGTGTTGCTGCTCACTTGGCTCCTTTTTTACCTGGAAGTGCTTTAGTGAAAACAGGTGGTGAAAATGCGATTCATGCTATTTCTGCTGCGCCATATGGAAGTGCTTTGATTCTTTTGATTTCTTATGGATATATTAAAATGCTTGGAGCAAAAGGACTTCGTGAATCCACAGAAAATGCGATTTTGAATGCCAACTATATTGCGGCTTCGTTGAAAGGGCATTATGATATATTATATACAGGAAAGAACGGGACAGTTGCACATGAAATGATTTTAGATTGCCGTGACTTCAAGAAAACAGCTGACATTGAGGTAGCTGATATGGCGAAACGGTTAATTGATTATGGTTTTCACGCACCAACAGTTTCTTTCCCGGTTGCAGGAACCTTGATGATTGAACCAACGGAATCCGAAGACAAAGAAGAATTAGATCGTTTTATTGAAGCGATGATTAGCATCCGAAATGAAATTCGAGAAATTGAAAACGGTCATGCTGATAGGGAAAATAACTTATTGAAAAACGCACCGCATACTGCTGATTGCATCATTAATAAAAATTGGAATTATCCGTATTCTCCGCAAGAGGCTGCTTATCCAGTTAGCTATATGAAAAATTTCAAGTATTGGGTTCCAGTTCGCCGTGTTGACAATGCGTTCGGAGATCGAAATTTGATTTGTTCGTGCCCGAGTGTGGAAAGCTATGCGCGCATTGAGAGTTAAGAGTTAAAAATTAAGAGTTTAGAATTTTGGAAAAAATAAGTCTTTTGTCACATTATCATTTGTCCGATACTCGTAAAATCCTGAAGTCATAATCTTTTAAAATCATTGGGCTAAAAAAATGAAACTAGATATCCTTGCTTTTGCTGCTCACCCGGACGATGTGGAAATCTCTGCAGCGGGAACTTTATTGAAATACATCAGTGAGGGGAAATCAGCAGGAATTATTGACTTGACGGAAGGAGAGCTTGGAACGAGAGGAACCGTCCAGACGCGCTACGAGGAAGCGGAGGCTGCTGCGAAATTATTAGGAATATCAGCAAGAGAAAATCTACGTATTAAAGATGGATTCTTTGAGCACACTGAGGAGAATAAACGTTTAATCATTAAACAAATTCGTCGTTTTCAACCGGAAATCGTTTTGGCCAACAGTATATTGGATCGTCATCCGGACCATGGAAGAGCAGCAAAATTAGTCGCCGATGCCTGTCATTTAGCCGGACTCCGAAAAATTGAAACAGAATGGGAAGAAAAACCACAGGAGGCTTTTCGCCCGAGACTCGTTCTGCATTACATTCAAGATTACTATATACAACCGAATTTTGTAGTTGATGTTTCGGAATTCATGGATAAAAAAATCGAGGTCATCAAAGCCTATAAAACGCAATTTTACAATCCCAATAGCACAGAGCCAAGCACACCCATTTCTGGTGAAGAATTTTTTGATTTTTTAAAAGGAAGAATGATGTCAATCGGTCGACCTGCCGGTATGAAATATGCGGAAGGGTTTACCATTGATCGGATTGTGGGGGTCAAGGATTTGTTTGATTTGAAGTAGTCGAAATTAATCGCCTATCCAAATAAGTAGGTTCAAATACTGTAAATTATTGTATCTATTTTAACTGTAATTTCAGGAACGGGTCCCACTTTTTTCATACATTCAATAGAAAAAGTGAGGAATGACCGGTCTAAGCACAATTGAGGAGAAACTAATTAAAGTAAGGGAAAACCAAGTATTGTTGGATAGAGATGTTGCATTTTTATATGGTGTTGAAACGAAGTGCATCAATGAAGCAGTAAAACAATCCTGAGAAATTTCCGGAGGGATATGTGTTGATTTTAGATAAATCGGAGGAACAAATTTTAAAGTCGAAAATTCCGACCATAGAAAAATCAGGCTCTGGCCAACACCCCAAGTATGGTGTTAAAGCCTGCATAGAAAAAAGACTTTGTTTGTTGGCGACCATTCTGAAAAGTCCAAAAGCAAAATAGACTTGAAAGGAATTGAAACCTATTAATTGATTTTTTGTCCACTTCGGATAATTACTTCAGATCCATCAGCTACAAAAACGGATGTAGGAGAAACTGAATTTAATGACCTAAACGTTTTTCCATAGTTTTCTTCAAAATCAACAGCTAATTCATAGGTTTTTACGGGAAGAATATTCCATCGAGGATGTTCTACTTGATATTCTAATGTTGCTTTGTTGTCAATTTTGGTGTATCCCCAATAATGTTCCGTTATAAATTCTTCCTCGCTGTCTTTTTGAATAGGAACAGGTTTATTTTCTACCTGAATTTTCATGGAATTCCATTTTTCCATTTTCCAAGAATAGTCCATGGTTAATTCGTCGCCAATTTCAATCCATTCATGCGTCATGGGTCTCGTTTCATAATGTTCATTAAAAAACAAATTTGCTACAAAAGAAAGTGCAGGTTTTGGAACAATTTCCTTGATGAAAACTACTCCACGTTTCCATTCGGTACCATCAAAGTATTTCACATAAAAACGCAAGTTTACTTCTTCAAATTGAACATGGCAGGGCACTCGAATTCCTTTGAGACGGGTATCTTGAAATAAAAATCCAACAAGGCTGACGTAACAGTTTCCATTCCAAAGATCTAATTCTGTGTGCTTTGGAACGAAGGATAAGAGTATTTTTGGATCTACCACATAATTTGTCATGACCAATTTACTCCATCTGCCGGTGAGAAATATTTTATTTTTTTTCATAAATTCGTATTTCTTTCCGTAAAACGCCAGACGAATCAAAGTGTTTAGTGTACACGAACTAAATCCCGTAATTTTTTGTATTTTTGTTTCTGTAATTAAAAAATTTTGATTAAGAATTCTATTCTATTTCTATTCTTTGTTTTGTCTTTGAGCCACATGCGAGCACAAACTTTTGTTTTTGCTCAGCTTACCGGTTCCCCTAATTTAAATACTACTGGCTGGAATTTGACGGGTAATGCTTATTCGGGAGATACCGGTGGGGATACCGATGCAAGTCCAAACGAACTTATTTTGACCAATGCTCAAGGTAATCAAAGTGGAGGAGTTTTTTATGGTTCACCAATAAACCCATTAATTTGTTCAAAATGGACAGTTGAATTTGATTACAGAATTTGGGGTGGAAGTGCTGCTGATGGGTTGGCGTTTTGTTTTTTAGATGTTCCTCCTTCAGGTTTTGTCAATGGTGGTGGCGTTGGAATACCAGGCACTGCAAATGGTTTAAAAGTGATATTAGACACATGGGATAACGGTTGTGGAGCAAACCCCGAACTTCAAATATACAGTGGAGTTGGGTATAATGAGTGTATTTCCGGTATAGTAAAAGTAACAAATACTGGAGGAAACTTAAATTTCATGCGAAGTAACGGTTATCAGCCAGTAAAGATTACTTACATTAACGGTGCGGTAACTGTTTTTATTAATAACACACAATATTTGACTGCAAATTTTCCAATTAATTTCACGGGATATATGGGTTTTACAGCATCTACAGGAGGGGCGACGGATCAGCACTCCATTAGAAATGCGATTATTTATACTGATCAAGCAACATCAAATGCTGGAAATGACGTCTCTCTTTGTTCGGGAGAGGGCGCAATAATTGGCTCGACACCCAACTCAAATTACATATATTCATGGTCACCGACAACTGGCTTGTCCAATCCCTCAATTGCAAATCCAACAGTTACCTTAACAAATAATGGAAATTCTCCTGTTACTCAAATTTATACCGTGAGTACCTCTCTAGCCTCTAATCCCGGAGCCTGCCCGACAACGGATCAAGTAAATGTTACTGCATATCCAAATTATAATACAAATTTAAATCTCGCAATATGTTCTGGTGATTCGTATGCTTTTAATGGCCAAAATATTAGTACATCGGGATCGTACCAAGGAAATTTTCAATCCATAAATGGTTGTGATTCTGTGGTTAATCTGGTTTTAAGTGTAAATTCAGTAACAACAGCCAACATAGATACGAGTATATGTCAGGGAAGTATTTTAAATTATGCTGGTCAAAGTTTGACAAACTCAGGACAATATGCATTTACACTCCAAAATCAATTTGGATGTGATTCAATTGTTTCTATCAATTTATCAGTCCTAGCGCTGCCTTCTTTAGTGAGTCCACCACAAACGATTTGTTATGGAGATACTGCTGTGCTTATTCCTTCGGGTGCAGTAACCTATACTTGGAGTCCTGCCTCTATTGGTACTGTAAGTTCGCAGGGGGTTTTGACTGTACCTTTATTTTCAAGCACAAGTTTTCTTTTAACTGGAACGGATGCATTTAATTGTTCGAATACACTTTCGGTACCTGTAACAGTTAATCCTATCCCGGTTATTCAACTCTCCGCAGATGAATCTGAATATTGTGAAGGAGAACTTGGTCAATTGAGCGCCTCTGGTGGTGTATCCTACTCGTGGAATGAATTTCCGGGGAATGGGTCAACTCAAAATTTTACTACTCAGTCAAGTTCCTATTTTTCGGTGACAGGTACTGATGCGAATTTATGTTCCTCTATCGATTCGCTGTATGTTTTGGTTAACGAAAATCCCATTTTATCAATCACACCAAACCAGCAAATTTGTTCAGGTGAATTCGTAACGATTGATGTGCAGGGAGCAAATAGTTACCAGTGGTCACCAAATGGTGCTGGAAGTCAGACGGTTGTTTCACCCAGTTCAACAACAATTTATACGATTACAGGATTTAACCTTGAGAATTGTTCTTCTCAAATTTCAACAACGGTCACGGTAAATCCAAATCCATTGGCAAGTGTTACAGCAAGCCCTTCAATAACGACTTCAGATTCCCCAATAATTACTTTTACAAATAATTCAATTGGGGATGATGTAGTTTTATTTGAGACAGGAGACGGTGTTTTATTTGATCAATTTGATGGTCACTTGGAATATTCATATCCTTACATGGAGGGGGATTATACTGCTTCCTTGTGGGTTCAAAATCAATTTGGCTGTGAAGATTCTACATCTGTTATCATTCAAATTAAAGGAGATGAGCTATTTTATGTGCCGAATACATTTACTCCAGATGGGGATGAACATAATCATGTATTCTATCCAGTATTTACTGCTGGATATGATCCTTCGAATTTTCAAATGGATATTTACAACCGTTGGGGTGAATTGATTTATCAATCATTAAATGCCCCCAAAGGTTGGGATGGTTATTTCAACGGTGTTATATGTCCTGTTGGAACTTATACTTGGAAAATAGTATATAAAATACCTGACACGGATGAATATAAGGTATGCAGTGGCCACATTAACTTAATGCGTTAAAAAGCGAACTGATTTCACTTTTTAGTTCTTGCTTGAATTTTTGTTAGGTTCTTTCTTATTTTTTTTAGTCAAGAAAGAAACATTGGAATTGAACTTAGTCATTTTGAAAGTGAAGCGTACGTTCAAGCGGAATAAAAAGGAAAGTTAGCCTGAAAATTCTGAGAAATTTACCTTCCAACCCAAAGTTGTGGATTTAAGCACTTAGGAATGCCTCCAACAACTTGATGAATTTCAAAGTGACATATGGATACGTTATCATCTATCATCAGACTTCCAATGGCTTGTTTGGTGCTTACTTTTGATCCAATGCTAACATAGGTCTCCTTTAGATTGCTATAAACCGAACGGTAACTTCCGTGCTTGATAATGACAACTTTCCCGGAGCCAGTAATACTAAACACACTTGTGACCTCCCCTTCGAAAATGGCACGAACATTCGCTCCTTTTGAACAAGCATAATCTACACCATTGTTATTGGTAAAAACATCTCGTAAAGTCGGGTGTGCATTTCGGCCAAAACTTTCTACTATACTTCCTGATGAAACAGGAGCCGGCAATCGACCTTTATTCGATTCAAAGTTTTTGCCTGCAACAGAACCTTCAGAGGTTTCAATAAAAACGGGAGTTTTCGGTTCCTCAGGTTCTTTTTCGGTAGTCTTTTCAGGTGTTGTGGTCGCTGGCGTTTTTCCTTTTTCCTTCTCTTTGTTTTTTCGTGCTAATTCCTCTTGTTCTTTTTTCTTCTTCGCATCAGCCTCTCGTTTCTTTGCTGCTTCCGCTTCTTTTTTCGCTCTTTCAGCCTCTTGACGTGCAATATCAGCCCGAATCGCAGCATTGATTTTTTGTTTTAATTCTTCCTTTTTTCGCTCATCTTCTTTCAACTGCGCATATAACTTTTGTTCTTCTTGCTTAAATTTTTGATAGGTTTTTTCTTTCGTTAATTTATCCATGGAAATTTGCTCTCGCTCGATTTTCTTTTCTTCCAAAGCCTTGGATTTCGTTTCTTTTTCTTCCTTAATTTGATTTAATTCTTTGTCAATCAAAGATCTGTGTTGTAAAATCAGAGCCATTTGTTTCTTTTGTATTCCCGCTACTTTTTTCAAATATTTCGTTCGTTTAGAAGCCTCATTGTAATTGTCGGAGGATAAAATAAACATTATTTTCCCGTAGTTATTTCGATGTTTGTAAGCATACAACAACATCGATTTGTATTGTTTTTTCAATTGAATCAACCGAGTTTTCAACTGATTGACCTCCTGCTTTTTTTCAACCATTTTTATTTCAGCAACTCGCACTTGATCATCGAATACTCGAACTAATGCTTCACGACTTTTAATTTGATTGTCGATTAATTTCAATTCATTTAAAGAAGCTTGACTGTTTGACTTAACCTTGTTCAGGAGGGCTTTGGTATTCGAGATTTTCTTCTCTAATTTTTGTTGCTCTTTTTTGAGTTTGTCGCTGCTTGTCTGACCATAAGCAACTCCAAAAAAGAATAGTAAAACCACTAAATTAATCGCACTTTTCATAATTCTCAGGTATTACAATGATGAGTTCTTGAGGTTCATTTATTTCGATTTTTTCATATTCTAAACGAACATAAATGCTGTTTCTAGGCGTTTTAATTTGAATCAACACATTTTCTGGCACCTTGATGCCTTTGTCAAGTTGAAATGATAAATAATCAACGTATATTTCGGTTGTATCACTTGGACTGTAAATGGTTGTTTTCTTCAATTCTTTTGCGTCATTGGTTAGGAAATAATTAATGATGATATCCTCCTTTGCCTTTCGTTCAAATCGTTTTTTCTCCCTTTTTCTGTGAGATGAGATTTGATAGCGATATGGATCGTTGATGACAAAATATTTTTGATCGACCTTATAATCAAGCGGTCGACCAAAAAATAATTCTTCGATGTTGTTGTAAGTAAAATCAATACCGAAATTTTCTTTTATATAATTCAAGGTTTGAATAACGTAACACTTATCCTTACGATTCACCACTTTTATCGTGTCTTTCGTTATCATAGTCGTTACAATTGGAATTTTGGCATACGTGATGATGGCGCTGACAGCACTGTCAGATACAATTTTAAGTGATGTTTTGAATGAAATTTCTCGCGTTGTATCTTTATAGTCAACGCTTAACTTCGAATAAAACGTTTTTGGTTTCACCAAGGCAAGACTATCTAATGTTTCCACAAGCTCTTTGTCTTTTTTCTTTGGTAATTTTTCTTGAGGAAGTGTTTCATCAATAGAGGTAACAAAATTCGGCGCGCATGAACCAAGCCAAAACAGCCCAAAAATGGAAAATATGAGTTTAATAAATTGGGTCATAATAGGCTTTGTTTTGGATTTTTTTGTCCAAGTTGAAATTTGTAGATTTCAGTTCTTTCGCTTTTAACCAATATTCGATTGCTCTTTCTTTTTGACCGATTTTGAATGCACAGTCACCGAAATGTTCAACTATTACTTTATCATTTGGAGCAATCGCCAAAGCTTGATTAAAATAATCTTGTGCTGTCGAATATTTTCCTTTCACGAACAAAACCCAACCTTTTGTATCTAAAAATCGAGCTTGATTTGGTGCAGTTAGCAGCACTTCATCAATTAACTTTTCGGCCTTTTCGAGTTCATTGGTTTGAAGCGCGAGTCGATACGCGTAATTGTTTTTCAAAATCAAACTAGTTGGTTGTTTTTCAATTGCTTTCTCGTAAAATAATTTCCCGTTTTCAAAATCCTTTAGCCCAAAATTCGCTTCACCAATCTGTCCATAAATTTCGGCTTCAAGTGCGCCGTCGTTGAGGAGTAAGTCTATGGACTCCTTAAGCTTGGTAATCGCTTCTGCATATTGTTTCTTTTGATTTTTTGCAACACCATTAAAAAAATAAGGAACGGGTTGAACTGGAAAAAGCTCAATGCATTTATCACTATCGACATTCAAGGAATCAAACCATTGATTTTGATATTCCAAGACTAAAATTTGATTCCAAATTGGAAACAAATTTGGATTGAATTCAACCGCCTTTTTGTAGGATTTCGTTGCCTCCTCGAATCTATTGGCTTTGAAAAAATAATCACCACGAATGGAATGCGCTTTTGCTTCTTTCGGGTAGCGACCGACCATATATTCGACTAAAGACTCCATATCTGGGTCACTCGTTTTGAAATTCTGAATGCTAATCAAAATCTCCATTTTTTGATCCAAGTTTGCTCCCTCTTTTTTAACTGCTTGTTTCAGATTATTCAGTCCGGTTTGTTCCTGACCTATTTGCATTTGCATGTCACCAAGCATATAAAAAGCGAGGCCGTTTTCAGGATCAGCAGTAACTAATTCTTGGAGCAATTTCATCCCTGAATCATATTGCTTTTTCTGCATGTAATAATCAACCAAATTCGCAATGATGGTTGGATCGTCCGGATACTTATTTTTCGCTTCTAATAATACATCCAAAGCATCTTTATCTTGTCCCGCAGAGAGCAACAGATGGTAGCGTTTAATTTCAATTTCAGAATTTCCACCTAGCCGCTTTTCAAGATTTGCCAATGTTTGAAGCGCTTTATCTCGTTTTCCCGCTTTCACCCAATTTTCAAATGATCCGTAATAGTATTCATGGTTTTGAAGATTAATTTTGGAAAGTTTATCAAAAATCGAGGCTGCTTGCTCGTATTCCTTCAACTCTTGTTGCATAAAAGCAAGTTCAGTTTGATAATACAGATTTTTTGGATCCGATTCCGAAGCTTGTTTGGTGTGAAAAGATGCCTTCTGCAAATCATTTTTCATCAAATAGAGCTGCGCAAGTGCGAAATTTGCTGCGTCATCAGTTGGGTCTTCCTTCAAACACAAATTAAACTTTTCGATCGCCTGATCAACCTCGAAATTTAGTTTTAATCGAACTCCTTCATGAAAATTTTTGATAAATGATGAGGCATGAACAATCTTTTTCTCCTTCGCCGTTCGACAAGCAAAAAGTGACAAGGTTACTAAAAGAATAATAAAGCTTTTCAATCGCATTAGCTGATGGTCGTAAAATCTCCCAGACTTAAATCCAAGGCTTGTCCTTGATAAACAACTTTCGAGCCAATCATCGAATCAACCAGCACCACATTTTTCAAACTCGTGCCCTGCTGAATGATTGAATTACGAATGTTGCCATTAACTACTTCGGTTCCTGATCCAATCGAAACATGTGGTCCGATTACCGAATTAGTTATTTTCACGTTTTTACCGACATAACATGGCGGAATGATTACGCTATTTTCCATTTCAACTGATTCGTGAACCAATTGCTTTTGCGCTTCCCAATCGAATTCCAAAACACGTTGATTTGTATGAACAGTTACTTCTTTGTTGCCGCAATCCAACCATTCGGTTACTTCACCCGGTTTGAAAACGTATCCCGCTTCTGTTAATCGACGCAAGGCATCAGGCAATTGATATTCGCCACTTTTTAAGATGTTATTGTCAATCAAATATTCCAACTCTTTACGCAATTTTTCACCGTGTTTGAAGTAGTAAATCCCAATCATGGCAAGATCTGAAACAAACTCCTTTGGTTTCTCTACGAAATCAATAATCTCACCTTTTTCATTCATTTTGATAACACCAAAAGCACTTGGATCATCGATTTGTTTCACCCACAAAATACCTTCATCCTCTTGATTGATTTTAAAATTAGCACGGAATAAAGTGTCTGCAAAAGCAACAACGACAGGTCCGCTTAATTTCTCAGCAGCACATAAAACAGCATGAGCCGTACCTAAAGGAAGTGTTTGATAATGAATAGAACCTTTTGCTCCTAATTTTTCTGCAACGGCCAATAATTCATTTTCGACCTCTGTTCCAAAATCACCCACAACAAATGCTATTTCTTCGATTTTTTCAGCACATACAGCGGCAATATCCTCTACCAAGCGATGAACTATTGGCTTCCCTCCAACAGGAACTAATGGTTTAGGAACGGTCAATGTATGCGGCCGAAGTCGGCTTCCTCTTCCAGCCATTGGTACGATTACTTTCATTTTTTCTTCTTTTTAATTTACACCTGTACTCCCAAATCCACCTGAACCGCGCTTTGAATCAGAAAGCACATCAACTTGAATTAATTCTACTTGTTCGACTTTACAAAAAACGAGCTGTGCAATCCGCTCCCCATCTTGTATTTCAACATCTTCATTTGAAAGATTTATTAAAATTACTCCGACCTCACCTCGATAATCAGCGTCAATTGTTCCCGGGCTATTCAATACCGTTATTCCTCTTTTAAGCGCTAGGCCGCTTCTCGGGCGAACTTGACATTCCATGCCATTTTGCATTTCTAAGTATAGACCAGTTTTTACCAAATTTCTTCCAAATGGTGGGATTAAAATTGGTTCTTCCAAATTTGCTCGAATATCCATGCCTGCTGAACCTTTCGTTTCATATTGCGGAAGCGGATGTTTCGATTTATTCGTGATTTTAACAGACATTCGTATTTGTTTGAAAATCAAAATTACAAATTTCAATAGGGGATTCCCTGATGTAATTAAGGATTAATCAACAATCCAATGAACATAACTTGGATTCAAGGTTTGTTGAAAACTACGGAAATCTTGAAATAAAAGGCGCTTTAAAAAAGTCTATTTTTGTTTTATGACACCAAAAGGTAAACTGATAATCATTGGAGGAGCTGTTGATAAGGGCAGTTTTACAGAGAGTAGTTTTGAGGATCAAGTAGAGAAAAATCTCAATTTCTTTGAAAAAGGAATTCTTCGAAGGATAATTGAAGAATCGAAACAAGGCACGGAATCTCGAATAGAAATCATTCCAACTGCTTCAAAAATACCGGATGTTGTTGGACAAGAATACGCTAGAGCATTTAGCTTTTTAGGAGCAGATAATGTTGGGGTTCTTAAAATAGAAAAGCGTGAAACTGCTTTGGCAGAGGAAACTTTAGATAGAGTGAATGCCGCTGATGTAATCTTTTTTACTGGTGGCGACCAACTTCGTTTGACATCCATTATTGGTGGCACTCCAATTCACGATGCTGTATTGCGCAAATATCAAGAAGAAGATTTTATCTACGTTGGAACTTCCGCTGGTGCGCATAGCGCCTCAAAAAGTATGATTTATCAAGGATCAAGTCAAGAGGCTCTTCTCAAAGGAGAGATTAAAATAACTAGTGGGTTGGGCCTTATTGATCATGTCATTATTGATACGCATTTCGTTCAACGTGGAAGAATTGGTCGTTTATTTCAAGCTGTTGTTAGCAATCCAAAGACATTGGGAATTGGCCTTGGAGAAGATACAGGACTATTAATTAAGGAAGGGAATGAAATGGAGGCTCTTGGTTCAGGACTTGTAATTTTGGTAGATGGAAGAAATGTTTCGGACACGAATATTACCGATGTTTCTCTTGGAGAGCCAATCTCTATTAAAAATATGGTTGTGCATGTAATGAGTGAAGGCGATAATTATATGTTGAAAGAACATCAAATGACCATTCGGAATAAAGTTTCCGTTAAATAAAAATCTGGTAAATGAAACTATTGATTCACGGTGGATTTTTTAGTGAATTCTCACAATCGACTGAAACAAAACTGGCGAAACAAGCTGCAATGGAACGAATTGCTAAAAGTTCTTTTGACTTTCTTAAAACTCACTCTGCGCTAGAAACAGTCGTTTTTGCAGTGGAGCAACTTGAAAATGATCCTTTATTTAATGCGGGTATTGGGTCTCAAATTCAAAGTGATGGGGTAATCCGTATGAGTGCATCTTTAATGGATGGAAATACTAAAAAATTCAGTGGTGTCATCAATGTTCAACAAGTTAAAAATCCGATTCGAATAGCTGAACATTTAATGGGTGTTGATGATCGAGTTCTTGGAGGTGAAGGAGCGAATGGCTATGCAGTTAAAAACGGATTTGAAGCATTTTCAACTGAAATCCCTGACCGTCGAGCTGAATTTGAAGCGAAACGAGCATCTCATGGAACTGGAACTGTTGGATGCGTCGCTTTGGATCAAGATGGAAAATTAGCTGCTGCAACCTCAACAGGAGGAAAAGGATTCGAAATTCCAGGGCGAATTTCTGATTCAGCTACCGTTGCTGGAAACTATGCAAATGCAGATTGTGCGGTTAGTTGCACGGGAGTTGGTGAGGACATCGTAAGCGGAGCAGTCGCCTCAAAAATTGTAACGCGCGTATCAGATGGCTTTTCTATTGAGAAAGCATTCAATAAAACCTTTGATGAATTAAAAGAATTTGACGGTTTTGCAGGCGCAATTGGACTGGATAAAGGGGGGGGCATTTATTGGCAAGAATCTCATCCAAAAATTGTTTTCGCGGCCTATGACGGAGACAACTTTACTGTTTTTCAATAAATCTGCTATTTCCGGATAATATGTTTTAGCGTAGATTCAATCGTTTTGTGCTGAAAATTGAATCCTGCTTGTAAAATTTTCTGGTTTGAAGCTTTAATTCCTCCAACAAGCATAATTGCCCTTTCACCCAATAAAAAATAGAGCAGCTTTTCAGGAATATTTGGCATGAAAAAAGGTCGACGAAGTGATTTAGCCAAAGCTCGAGATAAATCCTTATTAGATGTACATGCTGCAAATGAATTGTATGAACCCTCCCATTTGAACTGAATAGCCAGGGAGAATAGGCGGCACAAATCGTCGAGATGAATCCATGGCATGTGCTGTTTTCCAGAACCGAGAGCGGAACCAAGGCCCAACTTAAACGGGAAAATCACTTTTTTTAATATTCCTCCATGCTTAGCAAGAACAACACCACTTCGAATTTTAGCCACAGGACATAAATCCGAAAATTTATCGCTAGCTTCCTCCCATTGCTTAACAATTTCAGAAAGAAAGTCATCACCAAACGGATCAGATTCACTATGAACTTGTTCTGATTCAGGACCGTAACAATTAATACCGGAAGCTGAAACGTAATATTCAAGATTTGGCATTTGAGAGGCAAGAATTCTAAGAAAATTAGTGGTTTTAACACGCGAATCGATCAATTCTTTTTTTCGAGATTCTGTCCATCTTTTTTCAGCGATGTTTGCACCTAATAGATTGATAATTACATTGACCTTAGATAAATTCTTTGATTCAATCGTTTGAAGTTCCGGATTCCAATTAATATAACCTCTTCGACTCGTTTTTTTTCGAGATAATTTATATACACGAAAGCCTCGTTCTTTTAAAACGGAACTTAATTTACGCCCGATAAATCCGGTGCCTCCGGCAATTAAAGCGGTTTTATACATGTGTGTAGATTGGTTTGAAGTATTGATACAAAGAAAAGAAAAAAGTTGCAATCAATTACTTTTTTGGTATTTTTCAAATTTCCAATATTTTTTTTAAGAATTTGTTATAAATAAACAAAGGCTGCGTTAACTAGTTCGATCCATCAATTTTCATTTAAAATTTATTGCCTAAAAGGGTAACGACTCTTTTATTGTTCAAAACGCAGCAAAATTTTTAAACTATTTTGCTACGAATCCACTATGGAATTTAAAAAAGTAACCAATAAACCCAAATAAATGAATCAAAAACCAATTAAGCCGATTAAAGGCACCGAGCAAATCTTCAAGATTTCTCACAAACGAATCGAGACCGGCGAATCGTTAACTAACAAAACCGGTAAGACTTACAAGCTTGAAGAGGATCTGGAAATTACGAGAATCAACTACCAGAAAATCATCGACTCACTGCCCGCCCAACCAGGAATACTCATCTTAACGGGCCATTACAAAAACGGCAACCGAACACTTGAAATAATAAAAACCAACGAAAGTATCCGCGCCTCCTTTTCCAGAGTAAGTAACAAAAATCGTTTCCAGAGTTTACTTACTTACATAAAGGAAGATCTTTTCGACCACTTACAGATTCAACTTGCTCAGGCAAGTTGAATCTAAATTAAAAATTAAATAAACTATGATAAAAACTGAGGCCACCCTATTGAATGCAATTCCCACAGACATTCATTTGACGGATTATTTTGACTCCTTAACGCTTTTCGAAAAAAGAGAACTTATACAAGAGTTGGAATTTTGCAAGGAACTTCAATTTAAAACCGTAAGAAGAAACTTCAACCTGGTTCTTTTTTCTCATGTCGTTTCACTTGTTTGCTATTTAGGTGTTCAGCAAGAGTGGTTTTTTTATTGTTTGCTATGCATCCATGTGCCAATGGATATTTTACTATTCTTAAAGATTAACTCGAATCGAACCTACCAACTAGCTATCGAGTTTTTAGAAAAAAGAATGGCATCTTAACTTTAGTTCAAAACTTCCACCCAATCTCCATGTTCTTTAATTAGATCAATCAAAGCCTGAACTGCTTCGTTTTCAGGAATATTCTTTCTCACTACCGTTTTTTCTTTATAAAGATTTATTTTCCCTGGCCCCGTTCCGACATAACCGTAATCCGCATCAGCCATTTCACCAGGTCCATTAACGATGCAACCCATGATTCCAATTTTTACACCCTTCAAATGGGAAGTACGTTCGCGGATTTTAGCTGTAGTTTCCTGTAGATCAAATAAGGTTCGTCCACATGAAGGACATGAAATATATTCGGTTTTTGAAATTCTTGTTCGCGTCGCTTGTAAAATTCCAAATGCTGTTGAATTCACCAAGGTCGGCGGTTGCTCGGCCGAAATCCAGAGCCCATCGCCGAAACCATCAATCAAAACGGACCCCGCATCACTCGAAACATAAAGTTGGAAAGTTTCAGTATCTTTTTCGTTGGAATCCAACTTTAGTATAACAGGCAATTGAATTTTTTCTTTAGCGAGTTGGATGAAAAAATTTCGAAATAATTGAGTTCGATTGGTGAAATTAGTTTCTAAAACCAAAATTAAATTCCGATGTTTCGCAAGTTCAGCAGGAACTTTTTCTTCAGCTTTCAAAATACAAAAAGCCGTCTGATCGAAATCGATTTCATTTAAATTATCAATTCGAACCAAAGGGTAAAAACCTTGTTTGTTATTATAATTAACATTCCAATTCTCGAAATCACAAATCACACCAAGCGTTCCTGGAACCTCAAAATCCAACTTGTTTTGACCAATGTAAACGAAATCAGCAGCTGTATCCTGAATATTCCATTTATCCAATTGGACCGAATAATTATAACCAAAACCGTAGAAATTTGCGGGTGAAATTTGCTCTTTTTTAGAACAATCTGCAATTACACAAGGAACATGTTTTCCTCCGAGATTATCAATTTCCAAAGAAGATCTTCTTTGATACGCAAATGGGTTGTATGGTAATTGATACTTAAAATTCGGCAGTTCAAAAATTGTTGAATGGTTAAATTTCTCTGCTAATTTTCTTGCAACTGGTATCTCAAACTCAGGTTCTTCTGTCAACGAAACACGAATCGTATCACCTAGGCCATCTTCAAGTAAAGCTCCAATTCCAACTGCTGACTTAATTCTTCCATCTTCACCGTCACCAGCTTCCGTCACTCCCAAATGCAAGGGATAACAACGTCCGTTTTTCAACATTTCAGCAGCCAGTAAACGATAGGCTTGAACCATTACGAGTGTATTACTCGCCTTCATGGAAATAACTAATTGATGAAAATCGTTTTTCTCACAAATTCGGATGAATTCCATTGCTGATTCCACCATTCCTTCGGGAGTGTCACCATATCGACTTAAAATTCGATCAGAAAGCGACCCGTGATTGGTACCGATTCTCATCGCAGTTCCATGTTCTTTGCAAAGTAAAACTAATGGCGTAAATTTTTCCTCAATTCGTTTAAGTTCGGCTTGATAACTTTCATCTGTATATTCAATTTCCTCAAACTTTTTTTTGTCGGCATAGTTACCAGGGTTACACGTA
>VGML01000023.1 GCA_016866415.1 Bacteroidota bacterium
GTAATCATGGGGCCTTGCGCCGGTGGTGCGGTTTATTCGCCTGCTTTGACAGATTTCATCTTTATGGTGGAGGAAACTTCTTATATGTTCGTTACAGGTCCGAATGTTGTTAAAACCGTAACACACGAAGAGGTAAGTTCTGAAGACTTAGGTGGAGCAAAAGCGCATGCTGAAAAATCAGGTGTGAATCATTTTACAGCGGCAAATGACGTAGAGTGTCTGAAAAAAGTTCGTGATTTAGTTACTTATTTCCCTCAAAACGCATACGAATTAGCGCCTCAACCAACGATTTTTAATTTCTCAAAATCTAAATTGGATCAAATTGGAAAAATACTGCCTGAAAACGTAAATATTCCATACGATATCCGAAAGGTTGTTGAATGTGTAATTGACGACGAAACTTTTAGAGAAGTACAAGCAGATTATGCCAAGAATATCGTTGTTGGTTTTGCTCGTATCGAAGGAAGAACGATTGGTGTTATTGCGAATCAGCCTGCAGCATTGGCGGGAGTTTTAGATATTGATGCGTCTCGAAAAGGTGCTCGTTTCGTGCGTTTTTGTGATTCATTCAACATCCCACTTTTGGTGTTTGAAGATGTACCTGGATTCTTACCTGGAACAGACCAAGAGTGGCGTGGAATTATTACACACGGAGCAAAATTGCTTTATGCGTTCTCCGAAGCTACAGTTCCACGTATTACTGTTATTACAAGAAAAGCTTACGGTGGTGCTTTCGACGTTATGAATTCAAAAAGTATTGGTGCAGACCTGAATTTCGCTTGGCCAACTGCAGAAATCGCCGTAATGGGAGCAAAAGGAGCCGCCGAAATTATTTTCAAACGAGAAATCGCATCAGCAGAAGATTCACAAGCAAAGTGGCTCGAGAAAGAGGCAGAATACGCAGAAATGTTTGCTAATCCATACCGAGCAGCTGAACGTGGCATTGTGGATGATGTTATTTTACCACAAGAAACAAGAGCTAAAGTCATTGCCGGATTTAAAATGCTTGAGAAGAAAGCTGAAACCTTGCCAAAAAAGAAACATGGGAATATTCCGCTTTAAAGCTGAGAGTTGAAAGATAAAAGTTAAGTGTTGTGAGTTTGAAATTGATAATGTAAAATTGAAAATGTAGAATGATATCTAAGTGTCTTTTGTCTCTAAGTCTTTTGTCTTCAAGTCATTTGTCATGTTGTCATTCCCTCATAAAATCCTAATATCCTAAAGTCCTAATATAAAATAATCCATATACCCCAAAATCCTAACATCAAAAAAAAATGAAAACCCTAATCGAAGCTTTTCCTCAAAATATCCTTGACGCTGCAAAAATCGCAGAAGGCAAAACGTATAACAAACCCGCTAATGAAATCCGAAACATTCTTATCTGTGGATTGGGTGGATCTGGAATCGGGGCTAAAATAGTTGCCAATTGGATTCAAGATGAAATTAAAATCCCCGTTTTGATAAGCAATGAGTATGCTTTACCTACATTTGTGAATAAAAACACATTGGTAATTGGTTCATCTTATTCTGGAAATACAGAAGAAACGATGATGAGTATGCATGAAGCTCACGAGGTAGGTAGTCACATAATCGGAATTTGTAGCGGAGGAAGTTTAGCTGAATTCTGTAAATCAAATAATTATGATTACGTCTTGGTTCCAGGAGGAAATCCACCAAGAAGTGCATTAGCTTTTTCAGTTGTTCAATTATTGGACATTCTTTCCAAATTAGGCCTAATTGCAAAAACAAGTTTGGAACAAATGGTTAATTCAGTTAATCTTTTGAATTCTGAAAATGATCACATTCATAACGTTGCGAAAGAACTTGCAGATTTCCTTTATGGTAAAGTTGGAATTTGCTATTCAGAGACAAAATACGAAGGCGTAATTGTTCGTGCGCGTCAACAATTCAATGAAAATTCAAAATATTTAGGTTGGCAACATACCATTCCGGAAATGAACCACAATGAACTTGTTGGTTGGAGTGGCGGTGACGCTCGTTTCGCACCTGTATTCTTCTGCACGGGAGACTTACATCCAAGAAACCAAAAAAGATTGGAAATCACCATGGCTCACATCGAATCTAAATGCGGTAAAATATTCAAATTGAACGCAAAAGGCACCAATTTCGTAGAGCGATCTATTTATCTAATCAATGTTGTCGACTGGGCTTCTTACTATTTATGTAATCTAAACGGAGCTGACATCATCGATATTCAAATCATCGATTATTTGAAGGGAGAAATGGCTAAATTCAATGGATAACAAACCACTTGTGCATCTTCACGTCTTGGGTCTAATCGACTACAAGGAGGCGTGGGATTATCAAGAAACTTTATTCAAAAAAGCAATTGACCTAAAAATTGCAAAACGAAATGGTGAAACGGATGAAATTCCGGAGAATCACCTCTTGTTTTGCCAACATCCGCATGTATTTACGCTCGGAAAAAGTGGTAATCCAGAAAATTTACTTCTGAATGAAGCAGAATTAAATGAGCAAGAAGCATCATACTATAAAATCAACCGAGGTGGTGACATCACGTATCACGGCCCGGGGCAATTGGTTGTTTATCCCATTTTTGATTTAGAGCAATTCTTCACCGACATCCACAAATACATGCGGTATTTGGAGGAAGCTGTAATACTTTCCTTGAAAGATTTTGGAATTGAAGCAGGAAGAGTGGATGGTCTAACAGGCGTATGGATAGAAGGCGACACGAAAAATGCCCGAAAAATCTGTGCCATGGGTGTAAAAAGCTCTCGTTGGGTTACAATGCACGGCGTCGGATTTAATATAAATACAGATTTAAACTTTTTTTCACACATCATTCCTTGTGGAATTGATGATAAAGCAGTAACTTCAATGCAGCATGAGTTGGGAAGAGAAGTTGACATCAATGAAGTTTCTCAGATTTTACAAAACCACCTCGCCAAACTTTTTGATTTCACCTCTAAATCACAAGGCCATGAATAAAATAAAAAAAGTTGCTCGCTATTTCCTCTATACTCTTTTGACTGTCGTTATTGCGTTGAATTTATTCATTCTTCTTTCCGGACGTATTTATTTGTATTCGGGAATAATGAAAACCTACGCGATTGGTAAATCTGCACCTGGAATTTACGATTTGGACGTGTTTCCACATTCTACAATCGAGAAAGCGAATAAACCCTATTTGTGGAAAAATCACGATCGCGTCAATCAATTTCAATTCGATAAATCCGAACGAAAATACCACCAAAAACTGGGAACTAAAGCGTTTTTAGTTTTTAAAAATGATACACTATTATTTGAGAAGTACTTTGGTTCACATAATAAAGAAACGGTTTCAAATTCCTTTTCTGCGGCAAAAACAGTCGTTGCTTTGCTCATAGGAATCGCAATTGAAG
Organism: Bacteroidota bacterium; assembly: GCA_016866415.1. Taxonomy (GTDB): domain Bacteria; phylum Bacteroidota; class Bacteroidia; order Flavobacteriales_D; family Crocinitomicaceae; genus UBA952. The sequence continues at coordinate 3,387 of VGML01000023.1, forward strand.
AGGGAAAAATCAAAAGTGTTGATGAACCTGTTGGACACTATTTACCTGAGTTTAATGAAAATGGAAGAAACGATATTACGATTCGTCACTTGCTTCAAATGGCCGCCGGATTTGATTGGGAAGAAAGTGGTAGCAACCCCATTTCCGAAGCAGCGGAAGCTTATTACGGCGATGATCTGTATGGACTGGTAACTCGGCAACACGTCGTTGAGAAACCAGGGACTAAATTCAATTACCAGAGTGGTGACTCTCAAATTCTTGGGTTCATTCTACAAAAAGCGACAGGTAAAAGCATTTCTGAATACACGGAAGAAAAACTATGGAAACCAATGGGAACAGGTCATCAGGCATTTTGGAGTTTGGACAAAGAGAATGGTGCTGAAAAGGCATTTTGCTGTCTTTACGCCACACCTCGTGATTTTTCACTCATTGGTCTTTTACTTTTGAATCAAGGTAAAATCGGTGATCAGCAAATCGTTCCGAAATGGTATATCAACGAAATGGTAAAAACACCAGCCTTGGCTACCGAGGAAAACATTCAAAACTTACGATACGGATGGCACATTTGGACCTACAAAAACAAAGGTAATCCTGTTTACTATTGTCGAGGCTTTAAAGGTCAATACATTATGGCTATTCCCAGCAAGCAATTATTAGTTGTGCGTCTTGGTATGAAGAGAGAGGATAATTTTTTAATTCCTGAGAGTAAAGAAAATGACCGCAAATTCCATAAAAAATACGATGAACATGTGGGACACTCCACGGATTTGTTCGTTTATTTAAAAATGGCTGAAAAAATCGAGAAAGAGATTTATCAAAATGAAAGAAGAACTAAAAGGACCAAAAGTTGAGAATGTGGCAGTTGCCATCGTTCAGACAAAACCGGAAGCAGAGGATAAAGAACATTATGTTTATCTCTTGAATTTACGAGATGACATCATGGAAGGAATAATTGTCACAAGCACTGGATACGGCGAAAATTTGGTAACTGGAGAAAAAATCAAAACCTCTACTTTACGCCACGGAATTGAAGTAATGTTGCCTAATGAGGCCGCACGAATTGAACCGATCATGCCTGAAGTTTTTGGAATAGCCAATGAATTTTGGGTCAGTTTTTGGGTGAATGACGTATTGTATGACAAGAAATTTATCTTTCCTGCAGGAATTATCACCGAATCCAACTTTAAACTAATTGAACAACTCGGAGTTCCCGGGGTTATCTTAAAATGAAGCAGTTACTAAAAATAATCGTATTCCTTGTCCTTAATTTTGGGGCTTTAGCACTTGGAAGTTATTTAATGAGAGGTTCACCTGCTACAAACACATGGTATATCGAACTAAAACGAGCTCCATGGACGCCTCCCGGCTATTTCTTTGGCCTTGCATGGTCAACCATCATGATTCTTTTCACAATATTTCTCGTCAAAAATTTCAGTTGGAACAAAAGTTTCATAGCTCTTTTGATTACACATTATATGCTAAACATCGGTTGGAATCCTATTTTCTTTCGTTGGCATTTGCTTGTGATAGGTTGTATTGTGATAACGCTTTTATTCCTGACGGTTCTCAGTTTTTTATTTCTCATTGAAAAATCCAAACGGACAAGTTCAATTCTACTTCTTCTACCCTATTTGCTTTGGCTCTGCGTGGCTTTTAGTTTAAATTTGTATCCGTTGATTTAAAAAGTTCATTACTTTTCCCCTGGGATTTATTTATAAAACTTATTGTTCTTATTTTAGCTATGCGAAACAAAATTGCGCATATCTACCTAAATTTCAATAAATTAGGAAGGTTAGTAGCTTATATTAACAAGTTGGAGGCTATTTCAGGACGACACGCAAGATGAGACGATTACTATACATATTGACACTTCTTCTGACTTCATATAATTTGTTCGGACAGACAAGTTATTTTGGGTTTATTGACAAATATCCTATTAAATTAGAAACAGACATTTTTTCTATCGGAGACGCAAGAGCAATTTATACATACTCTAATTATGATAATCCTATTGTAATTAATGGTGAACTTAAACAAGGTAAGCTGACGCTTTACGAAAAAGACAGTATTGGAAAAAACATAGCTACGCTTACCTTTGACAATTTTGACATAAAAAACAATCAATTAGAAGGGACTTGGAAAGAACTAAATTCTAATAAACAACTCAAAATTAGTTTAACAAAAAACTTTGATATTGATTACCGAGAAAACATTGAATGGACAGCAAGAGAAATGATTCAGTCTGTTTCGTTAAAAGACAAGTATTTCAAGTTGGTTATTTCTAAGGCAAAAGACAATTTTTATGCAAATGTGACTGGCGTAAAAATATTCGAGAAAAAGACAGATAAGCTAATTCAGCAGATTGATTTGCAATGTCAACTTTGGGAACTAAACAACACTGATCCAAGTCCGGTAACCAACCAATTGACCCGTAACTTGTGAAAACGATATCGAATTGCTCTTCCAACTGATTTCGATTGATCGTCCATTACTCGATAGAAAATGATGTGCTTTGAAGTTATTTATGCCGACAAAACAGCTGATATAACCATATACCATGTATCTTGGAACCACGGAATGAGCGAAGTTTTGAATAGTCTAATCAAAACGGACTTGAAATAAAATCGTTTGACGAGTTTGACTATTCGCCTTATAATTGCTTTAACAAGACTGTAGAATTCGAGCCAAATAAATTCAGAATTCAACATTTGGGCGACAAAATACCAATGGTCTATTCAATTCATGCGAAAAAAAAGAGCCACTCGCATAGTTTCTGTTATTTGAGTTCAGGAATATATTAGTATATCACTCTAAATCCTTCAAATTCAATTTCCTCAACTTAGGTGAGATTTTTCCTGTAATTGCGACCACCAAAATTGTCAGAGAACCACCCACAATGATTGCGGCTTTCGTTCCCCACCATTTTGCAGTGAGACCCGATTCAAAAGCTCCGATTTCGTTGGAAGAACCTATGAAAATTCCGTTTACGGCTGAAACCCTTCCGCGCATGTTATCGGGAGTAGCGAGCTGCAAAATGGAATGTCGAATTACCACGCTGACGTTGTCGAACGCTCCTGTCAAAAACAAGAAAAATAAAGCCAACCAAAAATTGGTAGACAAGCCAAATAATATGGTTGAAACACCAAAGCCAGCTACCGAATATAGTAGAATTTTTCCTGCATTATGAACGGGTGGTCGGTATGCAATAATCAAAGCCATAATGGCGGCACCAAAAGCAGGAGCTGCGCGCAAATAACCCAATTCAACTGGACCTGCGTTTAACACATTCTTTGCAAAATCTGGAAGTAATGCAACTGCCCCTCCAAATAAAACTGCAAATAAATCTAGCGAAAGCGCTCCCAAAACGAGTTGATTTTTCATGACAAACTTCACCCCAACACTGATACTTTCCCAAATACTTTCTCCTTCTTCCTTGGCGGGTGTTTCTTTCTTCGGAATAAACAATAAAGAAAACAAGGCAATAGAAATGAATACCAGCGCCAAACCATAAGCGGTCATGTAATCAATTGCTACCAAAAATCCAGAAATTGAAGGACCAATGATGGAAGCTAAATGCCAAATCGTGCTATTCCAAGTTGCACCATTTCCATATAATTTGCGTGGTAAAAGCTGAGAGAGAAATGGAGAAAGTGCTGCGGACATAAATCCGCGAATAATTCCTATGATTCCAACTAAAATGAAAATCGGAAAAGTTCCATACAATTTTAACAAACCACTTGTCTCAACTGAAAGATACAACAAAGCTGCACTTGCCAAAATAAAAATCGAGGTGAAAAGGACAATGATCTTCTTGCGATTGAAAGTATCCGCAATGTGCCCGGAAAAAATGGAAATCAAAATGAAAGGAATTGCTTCAGCTAAACCAATTAATCCAAGATCTAAAACACTGCCACTAATCGAATAAACTTGCCAACCCACGATGACACTTTGCATCTGGATCGCCATTGTGAGAAAAAATCGAAAGGTCAAAAAGAATTGATAATCTTTGATTTTTAAAACAGCAAACGGATCATGCTTTTCGTTACTCACAATTAAATGGTTTCAGCTAAGTTCACACCCGTCATTTCCTTTGGAATAGCAATCTGCAATCGATTCAAAATCGTTGGTGCTACATCTGCGAGGATTCCATTGTGTAAATTAATTTTTTTGTCATTTGTCACCAACACCATTGGAACGGGGTTCAAACTATGCGCTGTATTTGGACTTCCGTCTTCGTTTAACGCATAATCCGCATTTCCGTGATCCGCGATGACTAAGAACTCATAACCTAATTCCTGACCTGATTGAACAACATCCTTCAAACAAAAATCAACCGTTTCCACAGCTTTCACAATTGCCTCGTAAACACCTGTATGTCCAACCATATCTGGATTTGCGAAGTTTAAACAAATGAAATCGGGTTGTTTGGTTTGCATAAAGTCGATGATACGAACACGAACTTCCGGAGCACTCATTTCGGGCTGTAAATCGTAGGTCGCAACTTTCGGTGAATTCACTAAAATGCGATCTTCCTTTTCGAAAGTGGCTTCCCTTCCACCACTAAAAAAGAAAGTGACGTGTGGATATTTCTCCGTTTCCGCAATTCGAACTTGAGTTCTACCAGCATTTGAAACTACCTCACCAATCGTATTGAACAAATTATCTTTTTCGAAAATCACCTGGATATTCTTGAAAGTCGCGTCGTAATTGGTCATCGAGAAATAATGCAAATCCAAAGGTTTCATTTCGAATTCAGGAAAGGCTTTTTGAGTTAATGCAATCGTTATTTCACGTGGCCGATCGGTTCTAAAATTGAAACAAATAACCACATCACCATTTTCTATAACACCATTTGAATCAATGATACTAGGCTCAATGAATTCATCTGTAATTCCATTTTGATAAGAAGATTGAATGGCTTTCTCGGCAGAACTGAATTTTGAACCCAGACCTTTGGCCATCAAGTCATACGCTTTTTTGACACGCTCCCAGCGGTTGTCACGATCCATCGCATAATAACGCCCAATCACAGAAGCAATTTTTCCTGTAGAATTTTTCAAGTGATTTTCCAGTTCTTGTATAAAACCCAAGCCACTCTTTGGGTCGCAGTCTCTACCATCCGTGAATGCGTGAATGAAAACTTCATCCAAACCATTCGATTTGGCCATATCGCAAAGCGCATAAAGATGTTCTTGTGAACTGTGAACTCCACCTTGAGAAACAAGTCCGATGAAATGAATTTTACAACCATTCGATTTGGCTTTTTGAAATGCCTCATTCAGGACTTCATTTTTTTGAAATTCACCGTCTCGAATCGATTTATTTATACGTGTAAGTTCCTGATAAACAATTCTTCCTGCTCCAATATTCAAATGTCCAACTTCTGAGTTTCCCATTTGTCCTTCCGGAAGTCCTACATCTTCGCCACTGGTTTTTAAAGTTGCATTCGGGTAATTTTTCAAAAGGGAATCCATGAATGGGGTGTTCGCATTTGCGATGGCATCTGATTCCGAGCCATTTCCGATTCCCCAACCATCTAAAATGATAAGGCCAAAACGATTTGTCATAATGGCAAAGTTACTTCAAAAATACTGCCTTTGGGCGAATTATTTTTACACACAATAGAGCCTTGATGTAGCTGAACGAACTGCGAAACAATATACAAACCTAGGCCACTACCTTTATTTTGGCGAGTTTCTTCATTACCTGAACGATAGAATTTTGAGAAAATAGAGACTTTATCTTCTGATGAAATTCCAGGGCCGAAATCGCGAACAGCAAAAGTAAATTTATCGTTTTCAATTTTACCAACTACTAATATTTCTTCAGATGTCCCAGCATATTTTATGGCATTTTCAAGTAAATTCATTAAAATGGTTTCCAACATAAACGCATCTGCTTGAATTTTTAGATTGGAACTAATCGCTTGTTTTATTTGTGCATATGGAAATCGCTTTTGGATGCGTTCCACCAATTGATTCGTCAATTCATTGAAATCAATTTCTGTTTTAACTGGAGCTAATGCTTTGTTATCCAATCTTGAAGCATTCAAAATATTGTCAATCAATAGCTCCAAGCGTTCATTTTCCTCCAAGGCTTTGGAGAGCAGGTCATCACGTTTTTCGGATGGTAATTCTCTTTTTATAAGAGTTTGGAGAAGCAATTTCGTTGAAGCAATTGGCGTCTTTAATTCGTGTGTAATTGAAAGCAAAAAATTCGACTGCCTTTGAGAAAACGTGAGCTCCTTTCGTATCGATGAACTGATTTTGAATAACCCAAAAATGAGAAGAAGCAGAAAAACTGATCCTTCTCCAACAATCATCAATGTTTTACGGAAAATTATCGATTCATTCTGAGCACTTTCTCTACTCAACTGAATTAGATGAAATCCCCACCAAAGAAATTGAAGGATAACATAAATGCTTAAAATGTAAAAAAGAAGATTAGTTTGTTTCTTCATCGAATTTTAATCTTTCGATTTGGAGTCATCGGAATCCGACTTTTTGAAAATACTTCCAACTTCTCGTCCGATTTTCTGAATGGTTTCTACGCCTGCAATAATTGGTGTTGCTGAAATGTCATCATAGGAAGCATACATCTGATCGACCTCCAATCCGGGATAAATGAATATTAAGTCATTGTTCGGACATGCCTTTTCTAGTTTAGTTGAAATGCTTTCGATAATTGGATCATAGGAAACTGCGCCAACTCGAGCTGAACAAAATATGACTAAATCGTCTTTGGACTTATTGTAAACTGGGAAAAAGTCATCCAAACTTTCGATTTCTTTTAACCGCACATTGAAATCCAATTTATTCGCATAGGCCACTTTTTGAAAACGCTCATAGGTTGATGCTGAAGCATAAAGTTCTAAATCTATTGAAAGTTCTTTCGAAAGTCGTAAAACACGCTCTACCCAAAGCGAAAAGGTTGGTTCAATTTCCGATAACAAAGGTGCTACGACTACAATTTTTTGATAGCTTACAGAGGGCTTATCCAATTGACAGAAAAAAATCGTTTTATCGCAAACATCGAGTAAATGTGCGCGGTCATCACCAACGATTCTTTTCAAAATATTGATGTTATTTCGACTATCGTTAATTATTACAATATCTGTAACCAATTCCTTCGAAACACGCGAAATACCCGACGATAGATTATAATCAATTGTAGCGATTGTATTGATTTTTGATTCGTGTCCAGCAAAATGCTTTACAATATCTTCGAGGGATTTTCTAGATTTTCGAATCATCCGTTCTGCCTTATCGTTATTTGGATAGACACTTACAACGGAAATCGGATTAATTACTTTCGGATCTGAAACAAGAATCGCGAAATCAATAAGACCTTCGTTTCCATTCAATTCATTCATCGAAACCATAATATGTTTGTTTCGAAGCCGCGTTTCATTGTCGTCTAGATCGCTATTTTCAGACATTTCAATAAGCATTTTCTTTCCAGCACTTTCTGTTACAAAGGACGCCGTCATGCACGTAAATAGAATCAATAATACAGTTCCATTAACTATATTAATGCTTAAAATACCGTTTCCTCCATCGTAACCAACCATAATGATGGCCAACGTTGCAGCTGCATGGGAGGTGCTTAGTCCAAAAATAATTTGACGTTCTATTTTACTAAATTTAAAAATGATTTGGGTTACAAATGCGGCCAACCATTTACTGAAAATTGCGAATGAAGTCAAAACTGCTGCAATGATCAAAGGCCAAGTTCCTTGAAAGAAAGCACGATAATCCACTACCATCCCAACAAAAATCAAGAAGAATGGGATAAAAAGTGAATTTCCAATAAAATCAACACGATTCATTAAAACGGAATTGTGTGGAATAAGTCTGTTTAAAACGAGTCCTGCCACAAACGCTCCAATTATGTGCTCTACTCCTGCCATCTCAGCCAAGAAGGCGGAAAAGAAGACTACGGAGAGAACAAAAATATACTGAGAGGTCTTCTCACTATCCAACTTGCTAAAGAACCAACGTGCAATTTTTGGGATAATGAAAAACATAATGAAGGAAAAAATACTTAATGAAGTAATTAATCGCATCCAAAATGAAAAATCGAGATTACCTTTTGTTGAACTTGAAATGATTGCTAAAATGATTAAAACCGCTGTATCTGTAAAGATCGTTCCTCCGACTGTTATGGCTACTGAACTGTGTTTAGATAAACCATATTTACTAATAATCGGATATGCAACCAAGGTGTGAGTAGCAAACATACTTGCCGTCAACAAACTCGCCATTGGACTCAAATGCAAGGCATAATAACAGATCGGATAACCCAAAAACAAGGGCAGCGCGAAAGTTAAAATTCCAAAGGTGATACTTTTATTTAGGTATTTTCTAAACTGATTCAAATCAAGTTCCAGACCAGCAATAAACATAATGTAAAGAAGTCCAATTGTTGCGAATAATTTAATCGAACCTTCTGATTCCATGGTCTTTTCCCCTATCAAACGAAGTCCGTTGGGACCAATGATCATTCCTGAAATGATTAATCCAATAATAGAAGGAATTCGAACTTTTCTAAGTAGAATCGGAGAAAGTAGAATGATAAACAGTAATAAAGAGAAAACTAGAACCGGATTTTTTATCGGAATGATGAAAGCAGCGAAGAAATGCTCAAAAAATTGCCTCATCTATAGTGTTTTAAATTCAAAACCACGTCCTATCAGTTGCTCGATAATTTCAGCTAATGAGTTCTTTAAATTTGGAAATGCCTTTTTACTGTCATGAAAAACCAAAATATCTCCTCCTTTAATTTCACTTGCTTTTTGAATGATTTTTTGCGGCGAAATATTTTTGTCAAAATCATATGAAAGCCAAGACCAAAAAACAATTTTCCTACCACTTTCAATTAGCTTTTTAAACTGATTGCTCGTTACCTTTCCGTACGGAGGGCGAAATAAATCTGATTTAATATGTGTATCGACTTTACTCACTGATGAAATATACGAGTGTAAGCTCGTTTTTGTTCCACATTCGTGATTCATCGTATGATTTCCAATTTGATGACCTTCTGAAATTATTCGATCTAACAATTCAGGATATTCTTGAACGTTTCTTCCAACTAGAAAAAATGTCGCTTTGATATCAAATTGTTTCAATAAATCAAGAACCCAAGGTGTAACGTCAGGATTCGGGCCGTCATCGAAAGTCAGGTAAATTGAGTCGGTTTCTTTTCCTTTCCAAATGCCACTTGGAAACAACATTTTTGCAATAAGTGGCGCTCGGAAGAATCGCATGCTATTTCAAGGTATCAGAATTTGTATCTTCTTTCATCAAACTTTCCAAATCCAACATTTCTTGATCACTTTGAACTGGTTGCGGACTACCTGAAGATTTTAAAAATCCATAATGCTCACCCATTGCACCTAAATTTGCTTGCAATCCTGCGATCATTTGCATGTAATAAGAATCGCCTGTAACACTTGCTGCGCTTTCACCTGCATCACTTGCTGCTTGTTGTAATTCGTTGTAAATCCTTGGCATGTCATCCTTATACACTTTGTTAAACAACTTATAAAGACGTTTTGCCAATGCTCCATTCTTCGTTCCATACTTCGGATCATTTGCAATTACATACATTTTAAAACATGCGTCCAATGCAGCATAAAGATCTTCTGCGTTTTCTGGGTTTCCAGCGAATTCTGCATCACTATGTTCAAAATAATTGAAAATTGTTTCATAATTATCGGCTAACTTCATTCCTAATTTTGTCGCTTTATTCTTGTCTCCTGCCATGAAATAAAGTTGAACAAACTCATGAAGACAACCACTAGATTTCGCTTTTACATCTTGACCTTGATACATAAAATTAGTATGTGCTGCATTGATTTTCAATGAATTCATCGGATCAATTTGGTTTACCTCTCCAAAATCAAGAACAGTTTCTAAAGGCATTAGTTCCATTGATTTATCAAGAAGGCTGATAGCACCTTTTTTATCTCCTTTATTCAGTAATTGCTCTGCTAAAAGTAAAAAGTTACAACGGTATTGTTGAGTATGACGACGTGCATAATAATCTGTCAAGACCTTAGGGTTTTTCATGTCACCATACATATAAGTCTCTAGCATATGTTTCTTCATTTTCGCCAAATTAAAGAATACAGGCTCATCCTTCAATGGATTTAACTCGTATGCCATTCCAACTTGCTTGATATAACCAGAGCTTAATAATGCGATTGAGAAAGATGAACCGCGACTACTTGAGAAATAGATTCCTCGTTTCCAATCATTGTTTGCTACAATATCCATCATCATGACTTCATCCCGAGCTAAATAACGATCGCGCTCTGAATTGAATTCAAAAACTATTTTATTTGGACATTTAGCTACCTCACTTTTTGAAATAATATTTGCTTTGGTGGCATTTACTTTATTCACTTTCAAAGAAAAACGACTCGAAGGGAAAAAGCTAAATCGATTCCCCTCATTATTAACCATGTTATTGTCATCACGAACAAAAGCCATAGCCTCTTTAAAATCAACTGCCGACCAAGGTGTTTCAAATTGTTCTAACAAAGTCTGAAGTTCACTTGCAGCACCCTCGGCAAATTGAACACTTCCTCCTTGAACTCCTTTTAATAATGTAATCGTTCCATAGTATTTCTTTAAAACACTTTCGGCAAGATTAGAATCATCGGTATTTGTCAAATATTCAATTCCTTTTAGCGCATTTGACTCGGACGTAGTAATCTTGGAAACGATGGACCCGATTCTGGAATTAAAATACATAAGTGCTTTTCTAGCATCCAATTTGTTTTCTTTAACACGCAACTCAACTACTTTTTTTATTGTTTCCTCGTTCGCATTCATTGATAATAACTCCAAAAGAGAAAGAAAATAAATTTGGTCAGTATTTCCTGCGTACATTAAAATTTGGTCTTCCCTAAACTTGATTGGGAGTGGATCCGATTCGTAGGCGCGCATCTTCATTTGATTCGTGTACCAATCAGTTCCCATAAGCGAAAGGTTACATACACGAACGTCTGTTCTGATTCCTTCCACCTCTTGCAAATACCAAAGAGGGAAGGTATCGTTATCACCATTTGTAAAGATGATCCCATTTTTCTCGCATGACTGTAAATAATTGTATGCTAAATCTCGTGCTGAGGTCTTTCCACTTCGGTCATGATCGTCCCATCCTTGAACTCCCATGATTAAAGGAACAATCGCTCCCAATGCCGTCGCAGCAATCGCACTTGTATTTGCGTTTTTAAGTTTATTTAGAATGAAATCATAGATCGCATAAACCCCAATTCCAATCCACATGGCAAAGAAATAGAATGAACCAGCGTATGCATAATCACGCTCTCTTGGTTCAAATGGTTTTTGATTCAAATAAACAAGAATAGCAATACCTGTAAATAAAAACGCTAAGAATAATACAAAAGCATCTTTGGGTGCTCTGTATACATGGAAGATTAGTCCAATAATAGCCAAGATTAGGGGCAACATGTAAAACTTATTATGAGAAGCATTATTGGTGGTGTAATGAGGCGCAAATTCCTGACTTCCTAAACGTGCTTCATCGATGAAGTTAATACCTGAAATCCAATTTCCTCGCATGTTGTCACCGTGACCTTGAATGTCGTTTTGGCGACCGGAAAAATTCCACATGAAATAACGTATATACATCCAATTGACTTGATATCGGAAGAAATAAGTCAGGTTTTCACCAAAAGTTGGTAAACGCATCCCATCTCGACCAATTTCTGTTCCTTTATCTTCATTTGCGTCATATCCGGACCAATTTTCATATCCTTGTCTATGCAATGGGCTATCACTAGAATGCATCCTTGGAAAAAAGGTGCCTTGTGAATAGGTTGGAACTGCTTGTTTGCGAATTGAAGCATTACTTTCGTAATATTTTTCCTCTATGGTGTATGCACCGCCATTATCTTTCACCCATTTTTCGGCGTCTGTTTTTTTAGTAAAGGCTTTAACAGCTTCATCATTTTCAATTACAACAAATCTGCGTAAGTAATAAGCAGACAGATCTTTCCAACCATCACGACTCACTAGTTGTGGTCCTTCAGAAGTCATTTCTTCGCCATTTCGCAGCGAGTTCCAGTAGTTTCCATATAGAATTGGTGCAGAACCATATTGCTCGCGCTTCAAATAAGAATGCAGTGTTACTAAGTTTTCTGGGTCATTTTCATCCAACGGAGTATTTGCATTAGAGCGAATAACTATTACAGCAAAGCTTCCATAACCGATTAGAAGGAAAATTAATCCCATCATTGCGTTATAGAGAATCGTTTTTTTGTTTTTTTGAGCGTAATAAACCCCTAATACGCAAAGGCCAATCAACATTAAAAAGAAGAAAATCGTTCCGGTAAAAAAGGGAGCTCCTAGACTATTTACAAAAGCTACTTCGAAACTCGAAGCCATGGAAACTGAACCAGGAATGATTCCTTCTTGAATAAATCCTAGTGTAAAAATGGAAATTAAGCCACAAAGAAGTAGTCCGAGAAAATTCACATCGGACTTTACTCGGAAATAAATCATGTAACCAATTGCTGGCACAACAAGAATTCCTAAAAGGTGTACTCCAATTGCTAAACCAAGTAAAAACAAAATCAACAGTATCCAGCGATTCGGATTTGCAGTTAAAGAAAGTTGACCATTTTGAACTTCAGCCATTTCCTCATCCCATTTAAGAATTGCCCAAAAAATGATTGCTGTAAATAAAGAAGCCATTGCATAAACCTCACCCTCGACTGCTGAAAACCAAAAAGAATCTGAAAAAGTATATGCCAATGAACCAATGGCTGCAGCAGAGAAGATAGCGATTTGTTCTCCTCCTGCTAAACTTGCAGATTTCTTAAGCGCAATTTTCTTTAACAACAACGTCAACGACCAAAACATGAACAAAATGGTAAATGAACTTGAAAAAGCAGAAAGCGCATTAATCCAAAGTGCTACGCTATCAGGAGCTGCAAAAAATGAAAATAATCTACCTAAGACCATAAATAATGGCGCACCAGGGGGGTGTCCAACTTCCAATTTGTATGCTGCAGTGATATATTCTCCACAATCCCATAGACTTGCAGTTGATTCAATTGTCATTAAATAAACGGTAGTAGCGATTGCAAAAACGGTCCAACCAATTATTTTATTCAGTTTATTATAACTCATAGAGAGTGCATTTTATTAATTATGCGAAATTAAAAAATAATAACACACGAATTCAATTCATGCAATTGTAAAAAATTGATAGCGATTTGGAACTATTTAAAAATTGTTCTTAAATTTGCCCTCGCAAAAGATAAAGTTCTTTGCGGAATTGACCCATGGTGTAACTGGCAACACGTCTGGTTTTGGTCCAGAAGAGTCTAGGTTCGAGCCCTAGTGGGTCAACAAAACTAACCCCTGAAATTATCGATAATGAAAGTTTTAGGGGTTTTTTATTTTTTCTTGCTTCAAGTTTGCTACAAGTTTTTTTTTATAACTCACCAATAATTATACAACATATCAATCAACTCTCTATCAATGGTATTCAAAAAACCTTGGAAAAGTTAAAGGAGTAAACTGCTCAAAAAAATATTAAATTTCGGGACACACGGATAAACATTTTGCAATATTTTTTTGTTTATTTCAGAAACTTAAAAAGTTAATTAAACAAGAGTTTTAATTTAAGAATGAGTAATAAACAAGTACATGATTGTAGGTATTCCTGTTGAAGTTTTTCCTGATGAACAAAGAGTTGCTGCAACTCCAAAAACCATAAAAAGGTTGCGAAAGCAAGGGTTTGAAGTGTGTGTTCAAAAGGGCGCAGGTTATAAAGCCGGTATTTCTGATGACGAGTTCGAAATTGCAGAAGCAATTTTAAAGGAAACGGCTGCGGACATCTATCAAAACTCAAATATCGTATTAAAGGTGAAAGAGCCCACCTTGGATGAAATC
>VGML01000024.1 GCA_016866415.1 Bacteroidota bacterium
AGGAATATTTGTAGAGTAATCCAAGGTGTCTACTTTGATGGCATTCTTTTCGATTTCAAGTCCCCAATCAGCAATTGGACCTAAACTCGGTTTCAATCCGAATAAGGGAATAAAATGATCTGTTTCGATTTCCAATTCACCTGTTGTTTGGTGAGTAACTACTGCTTTTTCAAGCTTGTCATTTCCCGCTAATCCAGTGACTTCTGCCTCCGTAACCAAACGAATTTCACCTTTTTTGGCTAAATCGATGACTTTTTGAACAGAATCCAAGTGACCTCTGAAGGAACTATTTCGGTGAACCAAAACAACCTCGCTTGCAATTTTATTTTCAGTCAAAAAGATGGACCAATCCAAAGCTGAATCTCCACCTCCAGCTATCACACATCTTTTTCCGCGATAAAATTCAGGGTCTTTAATGATGTACTCTACCCCTTTATCTTCGAAATCCGTAATATTCGAAATAGGTGGTTTTCTGGGTTCAAAAACACCTAATCCTCCTGCGATGATAACAATCGGCGCTTCATGTTTTGTGCCTTTTACGGTTGTTACAATGAACTTTCCTTCGTTCGTTTTGTCAATAGACAAAGCAGCTTCACCTAGGGTAAAACCGGGTTTAAAAGGTGCCGCTTGTTCCATTAGATTATCAATTAATTCTCCAGCTAAAATCGATGGAAAACCCGGAATATCGTAAATCGGTTTTTTGGGATATATCTCTGAACATTGCCCGCCTGCCTGTGGCAACGAATCAATTAAATGACATTTTAGCTTTAAAAGTCCGGCCTCAAAAACAGTAAATAAACCAACGGGGCCAGCACCGATGATGATGATATCAGTTTGAATCATTCTAAATCGTTAATAATGAGTTGCAAAATTAATCTATTGATTTAAAAATAACATCGGAAATTCTAAATTGTTTGATCCAAAAAAGGACAACACTTACTTTTTGAATACAAAATAAACGGCCATAACTAGAAACACCATTCCAATCTCCATTTTGTTCGTAACAGCTTATTATAATGATGGATAATATTCCAAATCCGACTATTTTTTTGTTGTCTGAATATTTCAAATGTTCATACCAAGCCAATGTCATAAATACATTTGCCACTATTAATAACTCCAACGAATAGATTCCCTTTATACTTTTGTGTTATGATTACATCGTTGAACGCTAAAAATAATGATTTCTTCGAGCAAGTTTATGCCGTTGTCCGATTAATCCCAAATGGCCGAGTTACCAGCTATGGTGCAATTGCGTCGTACTTAGGCTCGAAAAAATCTTCAAGAATGGTCGGCTGGGCAATGAATGCTTCACATCGTTTAATGGATTTTCCGGCGCATCGCGTAGTAAATCGAGTTGGCGCTTTGACTGGAAAAATGCACTTTTCAACTCCCAATCGAATGCAAGAATTATTGGAAACTGAGAATATTCAGGTTGTAAATGATCAGATCGTTGACTTTAAAATTCATTTTTGGGATCCGAATTTGGAGTTGATGTAATTTATTTCTTACTTTTTTGCCAAAGCAGAAAAAAGTAAGGCCAAAATCTGCTTTTTTCAAATTTCATAAGGTTTTTCCTGCGGAACACTCAGTCTTATCGCTGCGTGCTTTTGTCCTGATGCTCCAGCGAAGCTGTCACGGACTGCATCTCCGCTCAGACTTTCGTTAACGCTTTATGAAAGTTGGGTGTGAGTGCAACTATTTTTTACTTTTCGAAGTGGGATTTTTTGAAAAACGAAGTAAAAAATAGATTCCGCTCCCTCAAACCCTATTCTACTCTAAATTTTTTTCGCCAGCAAAAATTAATTTCTCCCATCGATGGAAAAAGTTTATTTAACAAGGAAATTCTTTTCATCAACTTCTGTTCAGCAAGAAACAAACTATTCTATTAATTTTGCTAAAATTCTTATTATGAAATTCGGAACGAAAGCCATTCATGCCGGTGTGCAACCAGATTCAGCTACGGGAGCGATAATGACGCCTATTTACCAAACTTCTACCTATGTTCAAGAAGGAGTTGGGAACCACAAAGGATACGAATATTCAAGAACATTGAATCCGACACGCCATGCGCTAGAGAAGAACTTAGCTGCTATTGAAAACGGTAAATATGGCGCTTGCTTTGGTTCGGGATTGGCTGCAATTGATTGCGTTATTAAAATGTTGAATCCAGGCGACGAAGTTATTTCAACGAATGATTTGTATGGCGGTTCGTACAGAATTTTCAAGACAATTTTCGAGAAATACGGAATCAAGTTTCACTTTGTTAATATGCAAAATCCAAGTGAAGTTGACGCCCTACTAAATGAGAAAACCAAGTTAATTTGGGTTGAAACTCCAACGAACCCCATGATGAACATCGTGGATATCAAAGCGATGTCGAATTTGGCTAAAAAGATTGGAGCAATGCTTGCCGTTGATAATACATTTGCAACTCCTTATCTTCAAACTCCACTTGATTTAGGCGCAGATATCGTGATGCATTCTGCCACGAAATATTTAGGTGGGCATTCCGATATTGTAATGGGTGCTTTGGTAACCTCAAATGATAATATCGCAAAAGAAATGTATCGCATTCAAAATTCATCAGGAGCCGTTTGTGGTCCAATGGATTCATTTTTAGTTCTTCGCGGAATTAAAACCCTTCACCTTCGCATGCAAAGACATAGTGAAAATGGTGCATTAGTTGCAAATTTTTTGAAGAGTCATTCTAAAATTGATAAAGTCTATTGGCCCGGATTTGAAACGCATCCTAATCACGAGGTAGCGAAAGCACAAATGAAGGATTTTGGCGGAATGATTTCATTCACGTTAAAAGGAAACAAATTGGAGGATGCTTTAGAAATCGTTAAAAAAGTAGAACTATTTGCTTTGGCGGAATCATTGGGCGGTGTTGAATCTTTAATTGGACATCCGGCGACAATGACGCATGCTTCTATTCCTAAAGAAGTCCGTGAGCAAAGCGGTGTAGTTGATTCTCTAATTCGCCTAAGTGTTGGAATTGAAGACGCTGAGGATTTAATCAACGACTTGGAAGAAGCATTAGGGAAATTATAGATTTTCCAATAACTGAAAAAATTGCTCTTTTTTGGCTGGTGACAAAGGAACGGAGGCTCCGTCTTTCATAATCACATATCCACCATCTTGTTTATCATATCGTTCAATAAAATTGATATTAATCAAGTGTGATTGTTGAGCTCGGAAGAAACTATGATCAGCAAGCATCGTATCATAATCTTTCAACGTTTTTGACACCAAAATCCGCTTTCCATCAGCGAGGAAAAAAGAGGTATAGTTTTTATCTGCTTCACAACGAATGATATTATCAATATCTACTACATGAATACTTTCCAAAGTTTTAAGAACCAATTTCCTTTTCTGATTTGGCTGAATGTTATTTTGAAGCACTGAGAATTGGCTTTCATCTGCCTCTTCATGGATTGCATCTAGGGCTCGGATTACCGAACTCTGTAGTTCCTCCATATCAATTGGCTTCAAAATATAATCCAAGGCGCTAAATTTAATCGCTTGAATGGCAAACTCTTGGAAAGCGGTTATGAAAATAACCTCAAATTTCTTGTATTGCACACGACGCAGAACATCAAATCCATTTCCATCAGGCATTTGAATATCCAATAAAACCAGGTCAGGTTGAATCTCCTCAATGGCCTTTATCCCCGATTCTACATTTTCGCCATCAATGAAAATTGCCGCATTTAGTTTAAGAGACTCCAACATCCGGCGAATAAATTCTCTTGTTGGTTTTTCGTCATCGATAATTAGAATTTTCTTCATTTCCTTTTGTTTTATTAATCAAATTTTAATGGCAAAAGAATGGTGACTTTCGTTCCTCGACCTGTTTCTGGTTCAAAATCTTCAATGCTTAAGTTTCCACTCAATTTATATTTTCTGTTTAGGATTTCAATTCGTTCACGAGTCATGTTAATCGCCATGCTTTTATGCGTTTTAATTTTCTTTGTTTTCGCAGAACTTTTTCTACCAATGCCATTATCGCAAACAATTATTTCCAGCATATTATCCCTTTGTTTTGCCATAATGTTAATCTTTCCATTTTCTACCGTATGAAGTTGACCATGTTCGATCGCGTTCTCTACAAATGGTTGGGTAATCATCGGCGGAACCATCGCTTTTTGAAAAATCAAATCAGCATCAAAATCAAGTTCAAATTCAAAACGATCCTCAAATCTTAATTTTTGAGTATTCAAATATTTCTCAAGAATCTCCTCTTCCAATTCAAGCGGTATAAACTCCTTTGGAGAGTTTTCCAAAATCAAACGCATTAATTTTGAGAAATTTACTAAAAATTTAGATGATTTCTCTGGACTATGTGTAAAAATGTAGCTTTGAATAACAGACATCGCATTAAAAATAAAATGGGGATTCATTTGAGTTCTCAATAGCGCTTGCGCCATTTCAGCATCTCTTTGTTCTTGTTGCGAACGAATTTGCTTTGTGCGAAGGAATAAGATTATGAGACCTAAAATCAGCAACAAAGCAACAATAATTGAAACCAAAAAATTTCGTGTTCGTTGGGACTCTAGTTTTTCTTTATCACTTCTTTCCTTTTCAATCGATGAATTTTGAGATTGAATTAGTTTCTCTCGTTCCTCCCTCAAATTGCTTTCCGCCAATTCGTTTATAGCAACTGCATCCTTCGAAATAGTGGAATTTTGCAAGTTTTCCAAATATACTTTTTGACTTTTAAACGCTTCTGCTTGCCTGTTTGTCGACTCATAAATTTCAGCAAGAAGTTGATAATTCACATTGGAGTTATATACAGTAAGTCTTTGGTTATTCTTAATCGATAGAAGAACAGCCTGTTCTGCTTCTCGAAATTCTTTCAATTTGATTAGACATTTCGCGATTTGTTGATGACAAACTCCCAACTTTTGTGAATCTTTTAATTTTTCAAAGTGAATAATCGACTTTTTATACAACTCAATTGCCTCATTCCATTTCATTTCAGCTGCCATCAATTCAGCTTGCGCAAACGAAATAAGACCATTTAATTCTTCATTTTTTTTGAATTTTGTTTTCGATTTGATTTGTTGAATTATTTGTTTCGCAGATTTAAGATTTCCTTTGTTTACTTCGCATAGAATTTGACCATAATCTAGCAGAGTCGAGTGAAAGTAATCCAAATTGTTTACACCTATTTGCTTTGCTCGTTGAAAATAATTTGAAGCACCGATAACGTTTTCAGAATCGAGCAGTATAAACCCAAGGTCCATATTAGCTAATGCAATAAGTAATTCATTTTGAAGTTCATTTGCGCTTTGCAAAAACTCTAAATACTTGACGACTGCATCATTATTCTTTCCAAAATATTGCCGCAATTTCGCCTGATTTCGAAGTGAAAGAGCAAATTTTGTTTTACTATTTGAACGCTGGGCGAACTCCGTTGCTAACTCACCACAAATAAAAGAAGAATCAGGTAAATTTTGATAAGCAAAAGCCCAACTCATCGTAATATATGCTTGTGAAATTATTTTATTTTTTCGAGACTTTTTTGCGTTCGTAAGGAAATCTCTCGCGATTTTCAGATAATCATCAGTTTGAAAAAAGTAAGCGTACTGAACTCTCAACGTCTGATAGCGAGCATTCAACAATGCATCCTTAAAGGTTAATTTTTCAGAGCTAGTTTTAAATTGACTTTCGAAATCAGTTAAGTTCTTTTGGGAAATTAATTCTTCATTTATATTTAATTCTATTATATCAAGATCTGATTTTAAACCGACTTTTGATTTCTCATTTTCTAACTTGTCGAGAATTTCTTGTTGTTTGATTAAATTTTGGTTTTTGTAAACCAAGTTTAGATCGTTTAAAGTTTTTATATCCTGCCTTTTGGCTTTTTCTTCATTCGTTTTTTGAGCAAAATAGACCGTTTGGGAAACCCAACAATGAAAAATAATAAATCCGAAAAACGCAAAACGAATCATCTATCTAAATTACAAATTCGATTTAACTTAAGCAATATTTGGTTTTTCAAGTCTAAATTTGAAATCAACATTTGTTAATAAAAATTATCATTGAAGAACTAGACCAGTCCTTCTTTTAACTATTTTTGATTATAAAATTAAATTTTATAATATGAAAAAATTAAGTTTATTTTTTATTACAGCTTTATTAGGCGCTTATTTAATAAATTCTTGTTCTATTGAGAGGCGCTATCACAGAACAGGGTTCAATGTTAATTGGAATAATGCTTCAATTAAAATGAAGAAAGACAAAAACTCTAACTATTCAGAGGTTGATGTCATTTCTGAAGATTTAGCGAAAACAAATACTGTTAGATCAACTAATAATTCAAATACAACTTATGCTGTTATATCTGACAATTCAGTTGCATCAAATGTAACAGATATTTCGACAGTTATTGAACCAAATACAAATGAAATTCAATCCATTTCAAATGTTTCTTTGGGAGAAAAAAGTTCAACTCTTGCCCATAGCACAACGACTGATTCCAAATTGAATCAAACTGTTAGAGCCAACAAAAATTCTCACAAACTAACAGTGAAGGCAAAAAATAAGATATTAAAATCTAGCGCTTTATCTCCTGAACCATGGGTTTATGTTTTATTAATCTTTTTAGTTCCATTCGGAACAACGATTTCAATGTATTTATACGAAGGTAGTTGGACTAAAAGAGTAACCGTTAATTTAATATTAACTCTTCTTTGCGGTCTTCCTGGCCTTATTCATGCATTAGTAGTTATTTTTGGAAAGAAATAAAATCAGTCTAATTATAAAAAGGGCCCTTCTGGTAATAATACTAGTAGGGCCTTTTATTTTAATCTTTTTACCTGCTAATTATTTTGATTCAGGACAAAGTATTTGCCTATCAATTCGCTTATTCAATTTAGAATGTTTGGGATGTGGACTGACTCGTGCAATAATGCATTTGATTCATTTTGATATAAACGCTGCTTGGAATTATAATAAGTTGAGCTTTATTATTTTTCCAATTTTGGTTTTGTTTTGGATAAATCTTTTCGGAAAATTAATTGGCAAGAAATACTTCACTTTCTTTGATAGCTGGTATTAAAGAAATTGTCAGTCACTTGATAATGGCTTTGCACTCTCAGGATCGGAATAAACTGTCCAATTTCCCTTTAACTCTCCCAACGTTTGGATTAGCGGATTTAAATACGGATTTTTTCCACTTATCGCCTTAAAATAATTAATGGTTTGAGTTTCGTTCTCGTTGATAAAAGACAACACATTCAATCGATTGAAGAAATCAACATCCAATTCGCTACCGAGCATTTTCACGAAACGAACTGAGCTGTCAATCGAACAACCTGACGCAGATTCAATATCCTCATCCACAGAGAGTATCAGGTATTGAGAAAAAAGAATGGTTCCGTTACAATTCAAACTTTTTCCATGCGCTTTCCACGTACTCAAAAAGTCTTGAAGTTTTTCCTCAGCAAGAAGTAGCTCTGTTGAATCTAATTTTCTATCTGCAAGATAAAGCCAAACGCGGCTCTGTTCAGGAAGTTCTGGGAAAATATGGTTAAAGTTCAGCTGCATTCGCAATGAGTTCGGCAACATCTAACACTTTAATTTCTTGTTCCTTATCAAAATTCTTGACTCCATCGGTCATCATCGTATTGCAGAATGGGCAACCCGTTGCAATGATAGAAGGATTTACTTCCAATGCGTCTTCCGTTCGTTCAACATTCACTTCCTTATTCCCTTTTTCGGCCTCCTTGAACATTTGAGCACCTCCGGCTCCACAGCACAGACCATTCGTTTTACAACGTTTCATTTCAACCAATTCGGCATCCAATTTTTCGATGAGTGCTCGAGGCGCTTCATAAACATCGTTTGCGCGACCTAAATAACACGGATCATGGAAGGTTATTTTCTTTCCTTTAAACGTTTGCTTTCCCTCCAAAGTCAATTTTCCAGTATTGATCAAGTCTTGAATCAATTGCGTATGATGAATCACTTCATAATTCCCTCCTAATTCGGGGTATTCATTTTTCAATGTATTGAAGCAATGCGGGCAAGCAGTTACAATTCGTTTAACCTCATACCCATTCAAAACTTGAATATTCATCATGGCTTGCATCTGAAACGTAAATTCGTTTCCTGCACGTTTTGCCGGATCACCTGTACAACTCTCCTCAGTTCCTAAAACTGCAAATTTCACGTTACAATGATTCAGTATTTTAACGACTGCTTTGGTAATTTTCTTTGCTCGATCATCAAAACTTCCGGAACACCCTACCCAAAAAAGAATATCAGGTGTTTCTCCATTCGCCATCATTTCGGCCATTGTTGGTACTTTCAAACTCATAACTTAGTCTTCAAAAACTTGAACATTTGCACTTTTTTCAATCAGGTTGGTAAACTTGCCTGTGTATCTTGTTGCCCGGACAATATGATTATCAATCCAATGGTAATTTCCTCCTCTTGGCTTTCCCATCAGTATGCCGTGATATTTAAAACCATGTTTGTCCAGCCATCTTTCTGTTACTTCGCGATGACTTTCCAATCGTGAGGTAAAAAATGTAATTATATGACCTTGATCATACCAGCCATTAATAGTATCGAGCGCATCTGGATAAAGCTCAGCTGTTTCCATTCGCTCAGGTTCCTCATTCGGAATATCATCACAAACAGTTCCATCAATATCAATCAAATAATTTTTCACGTGCTCAGGCAATACGGGTGACAAATGTTTCCCGTCCTCAACTAATTCTATTAACTGATTTTCTTTATTCTTCATTTGCCCAATTTAATCGATCACTTGGTGAAAATTGCCAAGGAGCTCCATTATTTTCAATGTTGGTAAGCATTCCTGTTAATTCAGTTGGAATTTTTGATTCTTCCATTACTAAAAACCTTCTCAAATCCACAATAATGGAAAGTGGGTCAATATTTACAGGGCATTCCTGAACACAAGCATTACAACTTGTACAAGCCCAAACTTCTTCCTCGGTAATGTAATCTCCCAATAAACTTTTTCCGTCAACGTAATCTTTTCCTTGTTTTCTAAAATTCTCTCCCACTTCCGTTAGTCGATCGCGGGTGTCCATCATGATTTTTCGAGGAGATAATTTCTTTCCTGTTAGGTTGGCTGGACAAGACGAAGTACACCGACCACATTCAGTACATGTGTATGCATCAAGTAGATTTTTCCAGGTTAAATCTGTTACATCTTTCGCTCCAAAACGCTTCGGGGTGGCAGCATCTACTGGAGCAGCGTAAGGATCAGCGTTTGGATCCAGCATCAGTTTTACCTCATTGGTAACCGACTCCATGTTCGTGAACTTTCCTTTATTATCCAGGTTGGAATAATATGTATTTGGGAAAGCCAAGAATATATGGAAATGCTTAGAATAAGGAAGGTAATTCATAAATGTAAAAACCATAACTACGTGTCCCCACCAACCGATTTGCTCTAATAAATGCAATGTTTCAAGTGAATTTATCTTACCAAATAACAACGGTCCAACGTACTGACTAATTGTAAAT
This sequence comes from Bacteroidota bacterium, assembly GCA_016866415.1. Classification (GTDB taxonomy): domain Bacteria; phylum Bacteroidota; class Bacteroidia; order Flavobacteriales_D; family Crocinitomicaceae; genus UBA952. Next base: position 9,511 of record VGML01000024.1, read on the forward strand.
CCATACCCCACATTAGACTGTAAAACTTTTGAAACTTCGTCCGCTCCATTCATTGTGAAAATAAAACAAATCAATACAATTTCCATTATAAGAATCAGATTCGCGTCTTTTGTTGGCCAACCTTTCAGTTCTTGCATCGTAAATCGTGGCAATTTCAATACGTTTCTTCTCCAAAGGAAAGCGACAGTTCCAATGAATGCCGCGACCGACAAAATTTCAATGAAGCTAATCATGAATGTATAAAATCCACCAAGCGAAAGATGGAAGAAACGATGACTTCCTGATATTCCATCAGCTATGATTTCAATTAATTCAATTTGTGTGATTACAAATGCAGCGTAAAGCGCCAAATGCAGCAAGGCAGGAATGGGACGAGAGAACATTTTCTTTTGACCAAAAGCTACAAGCAACATCGTTTTCCAACGCTCACCGGCATTATCCGAACGATTAATATCATGTCCAAGTAAAATGTTATATCGAACTTTCCAAATGTTGTAACCGAAAAGGCCAAAACTGACTATAAGTAGGATTACGAAGATTAAGTGAGTTATCATTGCTTAATTATTCAGGAATTGTGTCTAAAATTTTTCTAAGCTTTTTCTCTTCATTTCCGCTTAAAGGAACTCCTTTTGTTTTAGCTCCAAAAACAGAAAAATGAATGTAACGTTCCGGGTGTAGTTGTAAATCAGACGCTAGATTTTGTAACTCGTTATTTGTTTCTACGAGTTCGGTATACAATTTTTCATCGTTTAACAATTTGCCAACTGTACCTCTCCCAGTTTCAACCTCAGACAAAACGTTATTTAGTTTTTTGAGTGTTGTCTCCGCATTCAAAATTACTGCCTTGAAATCCGCGGTAACAAGGTCATCAGAAATCTTTTTGGTATTTCCAATGATGGCCGTAATTTGATCATTACTCTTCTTCAAGTTGGTCGTAATGCTTTCCACATTATTCATAATACGTCCAAAATGAACCTTTTCCTCTGCAACAAAACCTTCCAACTCTTGAGCTACATTACCAAGTTTTTCAATTGTGATTTTCACTTGTTTCAAACTCCCCTCAATTTCAGATGTAGCCTTCTCATCCCAAAATGCAGAAAGAGAAACAACCATTTTATCAATCGAACTCATCATTGCTTGTAATCGCTGAGAAATAGGGTCGGCATATGACTTAACTTGTGACATCATATCGACTGAAAGTCTACCAGGTAAAGTTTCTCCAGGTTTATAGTTTCCATTGGAAATATCTGAAGGAACTTGAATTAGAATACCTTTTGTAAGTAAATCAAGTGATCCGATTTCAACTATTGTTCCTTTTGGTAACTTGACATCGCTATTTTGTATGCTGAAAGTTATTTTCACAAGTTTATCAGCAGGATTACCAGGAACATAGGTCACATCCATTATTTTTCCGACGACCACGCCATTCAACGTGACATTATTGGAAACCATTAATTGCCCTGAATTTGGAAAAAAAGCGTAATACTTATCATCCCCTCCAAAAAAACTATTTCCTTTCAAAAAGTTTACTCCAGCAACTAAAACTGCAATAGAAATTATAGCTATAATTCCTGCCTTTATTTCTTTTGAATATTTCAAATTTCTATTTTTCTGCTAATTTAATAGCTTTTTCAATACTAATTCGCTCTTCATTCAAGAATGCAACTACAAATGCATTGTTAAATCCTTTCTCAATGAGTTCGATTTTATATTCTTTGGCTGCTTTTAGATCATGATGAAAAAGACCAGTGCAGTATTTATACAACTTGTTTTCATGATACTCAAAAATTTCCAAGCCTTTGAATCTTGTTGAATTTGTAGCCAATTTTTTATCTGAAGTTTCAATTTGAATGCGAAAAATCAACCCTGTACTATCCTTTGTAATAGCTGGCTTTTCCTCTTTTTTAGGATTTTCATTCGAAACTAAATTTGGTGAAGGATTCTCTGAAATTACTGCTTTGCCCTCCAATTGATTTTTATAACTCTCGAAAGCCTTGAACATGGAATTAGCCATTTTTTCTTGCCCTTCATTTTTACCTAAAAAATTCTCTTCAGATGGATTCGTTAAAAAGCCCGTTTCGATTAACACACTTGGCATTGTTGTTTTGTAAAGAACTAAAAATCCTGCTTGTTTCACACCGCGGTCATAGCGACCAATTCGTTTGAATTCCTTTTGAAGATTTGTAGCAAAAAGAATCGAATGATCTAAAAATACGGAAAGCTGAAGTTGTTTTGCAATAATCGCATCTGGAGACATGTCGAAATCCTCGTATTTCGCGCCTTTGTCATCTTCCAAAGCAATAATTGAGTTTTCTCGCTCAGCGACACGTTGTTGGGCTTCCGTTCGGTGTAAACCCAATACATAAGTTTCTGTTCCATAGGCGACATTGCTTCCTGCATTGGCATGAATACATATAAATAAATCTGCTTTTGCTCGATTGGCAATGTTCGCGCGTTCAATTAATTCCACGAAAACATCCGTGTTCCGCGTGTAAACTAAATTGATGTTCGGGTATTTTGCTTTAATTAATTCGCCTAGCCTCAGTGCAATCGCCAAACAAACATGTTTTTCGTGTGCAAAACTCCCATGACATCCGGGATCTTTTCCACCATGACCAGCATCAATTACAATTGTTTTTAAAACCCGCTTATCTGATTTTGACTGAGCAAAGTTGACTTTTGGAGTGAAACAAAATGCTAGAAAAAGTATAGTAATCAATAAATGAGCATTGCCAACGTTTATTGAAAGCACACTGAATTTTGGTAATTTTGCAGCAGGATGTCGCATATTAACAAAATTACTTCGATACTTTAGCTCACATGCGTCGATACGGACAACTTTTCTTCTTGTTATTGTTAATAATGTTTCATAATGAAAATGTTACGGCACAAGATACGTTGGTTGTCAATGATAAATCAATCGAAAATATTATAAGATACAATGCGAAAGATTCAATTTATACGGATCTTAAAGGCAAAAAACTTCATTTGTATGGTCAGGCAACCGTTGAAATGGAAGAAACTAAAATGTCAGCAGGCTACATTCTGGTAGACTTCAATACGAATGAAATTACCGCAAGCTATCGCTATGATAAAGACAGCAATAAAATTGAATTCCCGACTTTTTCTGATGGTTCAGAGGTAATTACTTGCCAAAGAATGCGCTTTAATACGAAGACAAAAAAGGGCTATTTGGAAGAACTTGCCATCAAACAAGATGAATTTTTCTTCAAGATGGGAACCGCAAAAAGACAATCAAATGAAGAGGTTCATCTACTTCAAGGGCGTTTGACTACTTGCGACTTAGATGATCCGCATTATCATTTTCAATTGGCACGTGGGGTTATTGTTCCAGACGAGCGAATTGTTACGGGGCCAATGAATTTATGGTTAAATGGCATACCTACCCCATTTGGACTACCTTTTGCAATCATTCCTAACAAAAAACGGGATCGAACTCACGGACTTTTATTTCCTGAATTTATCCCCTTGTCAAATTATGGGTTTGGCTTTCAAAATTTGGGCTACTATTTACCAATCAATGACCAACTTCAAACATCCGTTTATGCCAATTTATATAGTCGAGGCAGTTGGGGGTTAAGAAATGATTTGGATTACGCTAAAAAATACGGGTTTTCTGGACGTTTATCACTTGGTTTTCAGCAATTCAGATCAGGGTTTCCTGAAAATTCGAATCAAAATAAAGTAACACTGATATGGTCCCACAGGAAAGAACCTAAATCGAATCCGTATTGGAATTTTGCTTCAAACGTTAACTTCATTTCAGACAACACGTCAAAAAACAGCCTAGACCCAATAAATCCCGAATATTTCAATAATAGCTTTAATTCCGATATCAACATCAATCGTTTGTTCCCAGGGAAGCCACTGACAACGGGTATGAAAATTTCATTGAGACAAAACTCAGTCGCAAAAGACATTGCTTTGGTTAGCCCCGTTTTAAATGTGAATTTAACGCGTGTTTTCCCTTTCAAAAAGCTGTTTAAGTCCACTGACAAAGAATGGAAAAAGACCATTGAACGGATTGGAGTAACGTATAACATGGAAGGTCAGAATCGGTCCAACTTTGCAGATACTTTGCTTTCAAACGGTGATTTTCAACGAATTTCTCAGCGGTTTTTCAATGGGGTTTCACAATCCATGAGTTTGCAAACAACCACCGGACTTTTTGGAAACACAATAAAAATTACTCCTAGTATAAATTATGGAAATAAAATCAATTTTCAGCAAATCTCAAAAACCTATGACGCCACGATCAATAATACAAATACCGATACCATTCAACGATTTGGCATGGCTCACGAGTTTAATATGAATGTCAATTTGACCACTATTCTTTATTCTTATTATCAATTTGTAGGGAAATCCAAACCGAAATTAAGACACTTGATGACTCCAACGATTGGCTACCGAAATGTTCCATTGCTAAATCCATTAGAAACTACGAATGCAGGAGTAAATCAATCTTTAATTAGTTATTCATCATTTGAGCGAAGCATTTACAATGTAGGAAATACTAACGAAGCCTCTTTTCTAACTTTTGGCATCAACAACACCTTCGAAATGAAATACAAATCGGAAAAAGATACGGTCACCGGATTCAAAAAGGTTCGGTTGGTTGATCAATTTTCTATAAACGGAAATTACGATTTCACGAAGGATTCAATGCGTTTGTCTAATATTACCTTAAACTTGAGAATTAGTCCGTTTGATTGGTTAAATTTCGTTTCAAATGCCAATTTCAGTCCGTATGGCTGGGTGGATTCAACAGGTAAAACCATTTCAACTTACGCAATCCAAAATGGACAAAACCTCGGACGTTTCATCAATACAAATTTCAACACTTCGATTACTATTGCCCCAAAGAAATCAAGAGAAAAGATTAAAGACAATGGAGCCAACCTCAATGATAATTGGCGAAGTGATTACAACTATTTTGCCTTGCATCCCGAACAAGCCATCTATTTCGATATTCCCTGGAAAATGTCTCTATCTCACGTATGGTCATTCAATGCTAATCAATCAATTACTGCCACGATCCCCGACACCTATTTACAAATTCAAACACTCGTAATTAACGGCGACGTAAGTTTTACAAAAAGATGGAATTTATCTGGAAATGTCAATTTAAATCTAAAGGATCGAAGATTAACGAACGCTTATTTTTCATTAAACAGAAATCTCCATTGTTGGACTCTTTCTTTCTATTGGGTTCCAATTGGCGGAAACAAGAGCTTCCTGTTCAGCATTCGAAATTCGTCATCGATTTTCAAAGACGCCAAGCTCGAATTAAGAAGACCGCCTGCTTTTCTTTAAAACAAGTTAATCGTTGTAAAGCAAAATTTTTGGACCAACAACAAGGCTTATACTACTAATCCGTCTTGCAGCACTTTCTCCTTTCTTAGAAGTTGTAACATTTTCATATGGAAGCTCCTCACCTCTTCCTTTACTTTGAATATCAAATGTTAATTGATACTTTTTTACCAACTCGATAAGTTGAATATTCAGTTCGTCAGCAACTGCCTTTGCCCGTTTTTCTGAAAGTTCAAAATTATTCTTCTTTCGGTTTTCAATATCCATACTTCCCTGCAAGTCCGCATAACCGTTAACCAAAATAATTGTTTTAAAGTCAGAATTACTGAAGATATTCTCGTTATGATGATTCAAATAAGTCTTCCATTTTTCAATTTCTGAAGCAATATTGGAAACTAATTGAGTGATCTTCTTCTTTCCTTCTTTAGAAAGAATAGCGCTTCCCGTGCTAAAATTTATGTCGGAACCTATACGAATAACATCTCTATTCGCCTCTACCAACTTTGTCAAAGGATTAATGTAATTATACATCAAGTCATTTAATTCTGCAGCCAATTTCAATGTTTTTTCCTGACCAGCTGAAGTGTATGGCGAAGTTTTGTTCAATTCGTCAATTATTTGTTGGGTTCTGTTAAATATACTTTTTAACTTGGAATCCAAATCACCAATTCGTTCAGTTGAATCGATTGAATTTAAAATGGCTTGCTGCTCTTCCAATTTTCTCTTTGCTGCATCCGCTTTTTCAATCGTCTCTGCTAATAATTTTTCTCGCTCAGCTCGATTCTTATTGAAGTTATTAACCTCTTTTTCACCTTGTTTTCCGCGAAATATCGTTGTATTATAAACAGGGTTTTTAAGTGTCTTTTGTTGTCCGCAGCTTTGCAAAAGAAGCACTCCCAAAAGCGCGAAATAAATAAATTTTAAATTACTCATGTCGAATGGTTTAGCTAAATATAGTAATTATTTTATGATTATTCCATTTTTTTTTGCCAAAACGGCAGTATACTTTGCTCCAAAAAATACAATTTGTGCAGAATAGTTAACCCAGGCAAGTATTATAAAAAGAGAACCTGCAATTCCTAAATTTCCTAAAAAGAAATAATTAATGAGATAGTATTTTATAATGAGTTGACTCAAAAAAAGAAAAACTGAAGTCACAAATGCACCATTTAAAGCGATTCTCCATGGAACAGTTCCGTCGTGCATATATTTGAATACCACGACAAAAATGAAAATATTACTTGAAATTGATATAAAATATTGTAAAATAGAAAATGAAAAATCGACGAAACCATTCTTTAACTTAATCCAATGCTCCAGGATTGAAAAAGCAAAGGTTTGCGAAAAATAAAATAAAATAATTATCAGGGCAAAAACACCTAAATATGCCACAGATAAAAATCGAAATCCAATGATGTCCATTAATATATTTTCTTCATTTCTTTGTTTTCGACTGATATCAAAAAATTCATTGATGCTTCTTTTAAGAGAAACAAAAAACGCGGAACATCCATAGAGTAATACCAAGATGCTTATTACCTCTAAAAAAATGTTCGGTCTATTGAAATTTACTTGGTGCAAAACATCCATAAGGTCATCTGTATCACTTATCCCTATTCGATTCCTTAATAAATCAACGACAATATTCTCCATGTTTTGTTGCCCAAATATTCTTCCAAATATGGAAGTTGTCAAATACACAATAGGAACAAATGCAAAAAGTGTGTAATATGCCAATGCCGCACCGTGAAAAAATGCACCTTCTTGAATGTATTGAATCAATGCATCTTTGATTGTGAAAAAAAAAGAGAACCAGTTGTTATTTGAAATTTTTTCTTCGGACATTTATATGGCTTACATGCAACAACTTATCAGCGTGATAAAGTATTATTCGTTCTTTATTTTCAGTTAAAAAGATATTTTCATAATACCCGACAGCAAAGATACTTCGAATATATTGAACTTCAATTCCACTTTTTGTTATTTCAAATTCATCTGGTCGAAAAAGAATTTTCTCATTACCGAGTGTTACGCAATTTACACAACCAAATATACTAGCTTGAATCGAGTTAGAAAGGTTATAATAAAGATATTCAGGAAGTTGTTTTTTACTTAGGACCCCATTTTTTAGTGTACAAACGCTGTCGCAAAGTCCCAAAATATCATGTTCATCGTGTGAAACCAACAATATCCCTGTATTTTCCTCTTCACGAATACGAAGTAAATAATCTTTTAGTTTGTTTCTCAGTCTCGGATCTAGATGCCCAAACGGTTCGTCTAAAAGAAGATAATCGGGTTTTACAGAAATAGCCCGAGCAAGAGCCACACGTTGTTGCTCTCCTCCTGAAATTTGATTCGCCTTATGTTGGGCGATATGATT
>VGML01000025.1 GCA_016866415.1 Bacteroidota bacterium
ATAACCAATCCAGTATTTGAATTCACAAATACGTCGATGAATGCCACTTCTTATGAATGGTCATTTGGAGATAATACATTTACTGATTTTATTAATACAACTCATACCTATGATGAGTATGGAGTTTATACGGTAATGCTCGTAGCTTACGCTCAGGATGGATGCTCGGATACGGCTTATCAGGTTATAACTGTAAAAGATGTTGTAATTGTTTATGTTCCTAATACTTTTACTCCAAACGAAGATGGGATGAATGATTTGTTTATACCGCAGCTCACTGCAGGATATGATAGAAGCAGAGGATATGAATTTAATATTTACAATAGATGGGGAGAAATCATTTTCAAAAGCACCCAAGTTTTAGAAGGTTGGGATGGTACTTATAATGGAGTTTCTGTTCAAAATGGCACTTACATCTGGACCATACGATTTAAAGATTACATGTCAAATAAAATTTATGTCTATCAAGGACATGTTAATGTTGTAAGATGATAAAGTACATTCCATTTTTAATTTTTCTTTCAAATTTAAGTTTTGCGCAGATAACTCTATTTGAAAATGATTTCGCCTCCCCCGGAGATACAGTTAGAATGAGTTTAACTGATCAAACATCAGTAGATTATAATGCTACGGATACGGCATTTATTTGGGATTTCTCGAGTTTAACTGCAAATAGTCAGTTTCTAAGAGAATTCACCTCCATTGGATTCAGTCCTGTCCAATTAACTTTTGGGATCCTGGCTCCACAAGATTACCAAGCCTCGTATTTTATTCCCGAGACTAACTTTCCGTTAGATCAGTTAAATGGGTTTCTGCCTGTAACTTTGACAGACCCTAGATCCTATCAAAAATCGATGACTGATTCCATTACCAAAGTTGGGTTTTCTGTTAAAGTTAGTGACGTTGATGTAGCCTTTCCATCAGATACAATTGAAACTAAGTATAAATTTCCAATGACGTACCAGCAGGTTTTTACAACAAAAGGGTATACCTTCATAGATTTAAGCCCTGCAGCTGAACTTAAGGTAAAGCAATTAAGGTATGTAACTAGCACTGTTGATGGATATGGACAATTGATATTGCCGTTTGGAACATTTGAAGTTATTCGTGTAAAGAGAGAAATTAACGAAATTGATTCGATTTATCAATCTTTTTTTGGAGAACCCTCTTGGTTCGGCGCCCCTCCAATACAAACAATAGAATACGAATGGATTGGACAAAATAAAAAGGATGTTTTATTGAAAATTGTGGTAAATAATGCGCAAGGGACAGAACAAATCCAAGCAATTGAATACCAAGATATTTACCTAGGGTTGGAGGCTGGATTAATTGAGAATGATTTTCAAGTTTCTGCATTTCCAAATCCAACAACCGATTTGATACAAGTAAATTCAGACGTAACCATCAATAATGTAATTCTGTTGGATGCTAAAGGATTAACATTAGAACAACAAGTTTCTGTTGATTCTAAAAAATTCTCATTGAATTTAGATGCGTATTCATCAGGTATCTACTTTTTGAATATAGAAAGTGCATCAGGTTCAAAAACAATTCGGGTAACTAAAAACTAATCCTTAACTTTGTTGCAGGCAAATCGGTCTATCGCTGTTTCGTTTATCGAAAGAGAGGAAAGTCCGGGCAGTATAGAGCATCGTACTTCCTAACAGGAAGGTCTCACAGGTTCAAGCTTGTGGTAACAGAAAGTGCCGCAGAAAGGGAAACTACCTTGATAAGTTTGACTTATTGGGGAAAAGGTGAAAAGGTGGAGTAAGAGCCCACCGCTCAGGCAGTGATGTCGGAGGCAAGGTAAACCTTACGAACTGAAAGACCAAATATACCAAGGCTTGAGGGTTGCTCGCCCAATCTTGGGGGGTAGGTTGATTGACGCTGATGGTGACATCAGTGCTAGAGAAATGATAGACGACTGAGTTGATTATTCAACAAGGAAAACAGAACCCGGCTTATGATTTGCCTTTTTAACTTTTTCAAATGATTTTACAACTAATACAGGAACTTGAAACAGCTTTAGAAAGAAATCGAAATGACATCGAGGCTGAAGGAATGTCTCGCTACATGAAATATCGTTTTGCTTATTACGGAATAAAAAAACCAAAACGCTATTTGATTCAAAAGGAATGGTTCTCTCGTATTCAAAAGGAATTGAGTCAAGAAAATAAACGAGAATTAGTGCTTGAATTGTGGCAAAAAGAACAGCGTGAATTTCACTACATTGCAATCGATTTCATATCAAAATGGAAGGATAAAGAAATAAGCTTGGCGGATTCAAATTTCATTGAATTTTTATTAACCAATCATTCTTGGTGGGATTCAGTTGATACTTTAGCAAGTAATTTCCTCGGTCGATATTTACGATTATTTCCAAATCAGCGCGATTCAGTTATTAATTCTTGGCGCAAAAGCGATAATATGTGGCTCAGACGTTCCTGTCTGATATTTCAATTGCGTTATAAATCCACTACAAATTTTACATTGCTTAAAAGCCTGATTATCGATTTAAAACACGAAAAGGAATTCTTTATTCAAAAAGCAATTGGATGGTCATTAAGAGAATATGCCAAAACAAATCCAAAATCTGTAAAGGAATTTGTTGAGGAATCAGGAATACTAGGACTTGCAAAAAGAGAAGCATTGAAGCACCAACTTCGCTAATAATTAACATTTTAATCACGGAATTTAATTGTTTGAGTTTTTGAAAAAAACTTATTTTTAACAAATTAATTATTTTCTTGATGATTTTTAATTTAAAAAGATATGCTCAACGAAAACTAGAAAGTCAAGAGAATGGCAATTACGAGCAAACCAACGATGATTTATTAAAACGTAAAATCTATTTCAAATACACTTTTCTATCTGGTTTAATTGGTGCGTTAGCCGTTCTATTATACTATTTACCATTTCATCAATTTCCGTCTTTTTTTGCCATTGGAAGTTTTCAATTATCACTTTTGGGTTTCAGTTTTGAGATAACCCCTATGTCAATTTCGTTTAATCTATTTTGTTTAATGATTGAACTCTTCATATTGGGCCTGATTAATATTGAAATGGTCAATGAAATTTCGAAGAATTTGAGATTCAAAAATGAAAAATCTGATTTTATTGAAATGCATAAAATCGAATTAGTAAATCTAAGCCTTGAAAATTACAAATCGAAAGAGCGTGAAATAGGAATTGATCCTTTTGCGGAGTTATCGAAATTCACGATTGTCATTTTCTTTGTTTTCAATAAGATCAAAGCATTTCTTAGTAATGTGATTATTAAAATTTTAGTTCGAAAATTAGCGGGTAGATACGTGTTGAGACTTTATACTGATTTAGTTGGTATGCCGATTTATTTCTTTTGGAACGCCTTCGCTTGTCGTGAAGTATATAGAAGAACAATTTTCTATTACTATTCTCAAAATTTAATAAATTTCACCATTGATTATATTAATACTAAACACGAGTCAAGCGAAGAGATAAAACAGATTTTATACGAATTACTTGCTACTGTTGCTGTGAAAAAGCGAGAATTAAATTCAAATCATTTTGTTTTCTCATACAAGCTATTAGGCCAATTTCAAGTCCCCTTCCAAAAAAAATATGATCTGCAAAAGAATTTTATAGAAAACTTGAAGAAATTCCCAGATGAATTGACAAATGATTTATTGTTGCTATTCGTTACCGGAATGATTATCGATGGTTCTATAAATAGAACAGAGAAAAAAGAGTTGGAACGCATGCGTAAAGAACTTGATGGTAATTTTCCAATTTTAGACTATTACAAAGACTATCTGAATGCTTACAAGCGAGGGGATGCTGAAATGTATTTGAAAAAATCGATATTACTAGTTTAAATAGGAATAAAACTTGTTATAATTGAATTTTTCAATTTTGAAACCAATGATTCTTATTTAAGAAGTTAGTGTTGTTTATTTGATGAAAAACAATTTCCAAAAACATTTTGTAATTTCATAGCCCTGAAAATTACACTATGCAAAGCCTTTTTTATCGAAAGAAACTTGTTTTATTAACCTTTTTCTTTCTATTTGGATTTATTGCCAAAGCTCAATTTAAACCAGATAATGGTGTGAAGGAATCTAATCCCTATCGAATTTTATTGACTAATGCAACAATCTATGTTTCCCCAACTCAAAAACTCGAAAATGCGAATATCTTGATTGAAGGATCTCGAATAGTTGAAGTTTCAACTAAATCGATAAAAGATAACAAGGCGATTACTTACGATTTCAAAGGTAAAACCATTGTTCCAGCTTTTATTGAATTGAATTCATCTGTCGGTCTTCCAAAGCCAGGAGAAAATAACTTTTCAATTCGGTCGAATTCAGGAAATAATCAAGGTGCGTTTTACTGGAATGATGCCGTTCACCCGGAATTTGAAGCAGCGCCAAATTATCAAATCGACGCTAAAGCCAATGAAAACCTCGTGAAAATGGGATTCGGATTTGCACTTTCACATTTGCAAGATGGAATTGTAAGGGGTTCAGGAACGCTTGTGTCACTGGGGAATCAAAATTCAAACAAGCAAATCATAACCACTTCAGCGGCTCAATTTTATTCCTTTTCCAAAGGAAGTTCCAACATGAATTATCCTTCTTCTCAAATGGGATCCATTGCATTATTGCGTCAAGCCTTGTATGATTTAAAATATTATTCATCGCTTCAAATGAAGGAGGAACGTTCCATTTCTTTGGAAGAGTGGAATTCACAAATGTCCTTACCTGCATTTTTTCAATCTACCGAAAAATGGGAAATTTTAAGAGCTGCTAAAATTGCGAAAGAATTCAATTTAAAATTTAACTTTTACGGATCGGGAAATGAATATGCCATTGCCAAGGATTTGAAGAGGTTGGATGCATCAATCATAGTTCCGTTGAATTTCCCAGATGCTTATGATGTGAAAGATCCGTATGTTTCAAGACAAATTTCGTTGAGCGATTTAAAACATTGGGAATTAGCTCCAGCAAATGCGAAATTATTGCGTGACCAGGGAATAAGCATCTGTTTTACAACGAATGGATTAAAATCAAGTGACCAATTTTGGACTAATCTTCGAAAAGCATTGAAGCGTGGACTGAAAATTGAAGATGCGCTTGCGGCTTTGACTTCCCAACCAGCCTCAATCTTAAAAGCAAGCTCTGAAATGGGAACTTTGGAAAAAGGTAAATATGCTAGTTTTTCAATTTATTCATCTGATCCATTTTTAGCGGAAGGTAAACTATTGGAATCATGGATTTTAGGGGAACGAAATGTAACAAGTGAAATTCCCTCAACTGATATTAATGGAAAATATAGTTTCAACCTCGAGGAGAATAAATATAGTGTAGAGATTTCAGGTTCTCCCGAGAAACCACAAGGAAAAGTTCAAACGTTCAAAACGGAAATAAAAAAGGAAACAAACGCTAAAAAAGTGGATACAATTTTTCAAAAAGCAACGATTGTTCGAACGCAAAATGATTTGACCATCCAATTCAATTTAGCGGATGATAAATTCAATGGTAGTGTGAATTTGCATGGTAAAATTGGTGCTGACGGAAGTGTTTTTGAAGGCGATGGATCACTACCAACTGGTAAATGGATCAAATGGTCGGGTATTCGCTTGGAAAAAGATAAATCCGAGAAAAAAACTGACCCATTTCAGCTAGATACAACTTTCAGCTCGTCAACTTGGTTACCAAATATGGCTTTTGGCTTGGACTCTTTTCCGAAAAAAGAGATTTATGTGATTAAAAACGTGACCCTTTGGACAAACGAAAAAGAAGGAGTTTTAAAAAATGCCTCTGTCGTAGTTGAAAATGGAAAAATTACCTCAGTCAATCCAACTAGTATTTTAAAAACGGCAACGATTATTGATGGAACTGGAAAGCATTTGACAACAGGAATTATTGACGAACACTCGCACATTGCCATTTCAAAAGGTGTTAATGAATCTGGTCAAGCAATTACAGCTGAAGTTAGCATAGCAGATGTCGTGAATCCAGATGATATTAACATCTATCGTCAACTTGCAGGAGGTGTAACAGCTGCTCAATTGTTGCATGGCTCTGCGAATCCAATAGGTGGTCAATCCGGATTAATCAAATTGAAATGGGGTCATTCGCCCGAAGAAATGTTGATTTCAAATGCTCCGAAATTTATCAAATGCGCTCTCGGTGAAAATGTGAAGCAAGCGAATTGGGGTGATAACAATCGTTTTAGATTTCCGCAAACCCGAATGGGAGTGGAGCAAGTATTTTACGACGGTTTTCTCAGAGCAAAGGCATATAAAAAGGAATGGGAAGATTACCGTGAGGCAATTAAAAACAAAAATCCAAAGAAACCAATACCGGTCGAGCCAAGGCGTGATTTGGAATTAGATATTTTACTTGAAATTTTGGAAAAACAGCGTTTCATTACTTGTCATTCCTACGTTCAAAGTGAGATTAACATGTTGATGCACGTTGCGGATTCATTTGGATTCAACGTGAATACGTTTACTCACATTTTAGAAGGATACAAATTGGCTGATAAAATGAAAAATCATGGAGCGGGTGGTTCTACTTTTTCTGATTGGTGGGCCTACAAATATGAAGTAAACGAAGCCATTCCTCAAAATGCAAAAATGATGACCGACCAAGGTGTTGTGGTTGCGATAAATTCAGATGATGCGGAGATGGGACGAAGGTTGAATCAAGAAGCAGCGAAAAGTGTCAAGTATGGTGGAATGTCTGAGGAAGAAGCTTGGAAATTGGTTACTTTGAACCCTGCTAAATTGCTTCACCTGGACGATCGAATGGGGAGTGTGAAAGTTGGAAAGGATGCCGACTTAGTACTTTGGAGTGATAATCCATTGAGCATCAATGCAAAAGTTGAATTGACAATGGTTGATGGTATGATTTTATACAACGCATCTGAAAATGAGAAATTAGCACAACGAAATGTTAGCGAACGCGCTCGAATAATCAATAAAATGCTGGAATCAAATGAAAAAGGTGAATCTGCGCAATCATTTGTGAAAAAAGGACGGAAACATTTCCATTGCGATACCATTGGAGAAGAAGGAGTTGAAACTGAAAATATACATTAAGCCATGAAGAAATTATTTTTGTTCTTAATCTTTCCTTGTGCGATTTTCGCTCAAAAGAATAAGATTTTGTTGTTGAACGGCTATTTGCATGTCGGAAATGGTCAAACGATGGAAACTGCTTTGATAGGAATCGAGAATGGAAAAATTTCGATGATCGGAAACGCGTTGACTACAAAAATTGATAAAAAATACTGGGATACTATTATTTCATTGGATGGACAACATATTTATCCCGGTTTTGTCGCACCAAATTCAACGTTAGGTTTAACTGAAATTGACGCAGTTCGCGCGACACGTGATTTTAACGATGTTGGGATTTTTAATCCGCATGTGCGCTCTCAAATTGCCTATAATGTTGAATCGAAAGTAATAGAAACCGTTCGAACGAATGGAGTTTTAATTACACAATCAACCCCAAGAGGAGGTTCGATTTCAGGAACTTCGTCTGTGATGTTTTTAAACGGTTGGAATTGGGAGGACGCAACCTTAATGAAAGACGATGGAATTCACGTTAACTGGCCGTCTAGTTTGGAAGGTGGCGGTTGGTGGGCTGAACCTGCTCCGAAAAAGCGCAACGAAAATTACGAGAAATCAAAACAAGAATTGATTGACTTTTTCGAAATGGCTAGGGCTTATAGCTCTGATAAACCAATGAAAACGGATCAACGATTGGATGCCATGAAGACTTTTTTCCAGAAAGAATCGAACGAACGTGTTTACTTTCACGCTTCTGAGCTTCAGCAAATTTTGGACGTCATTGATTTCTCGAATAAATTTAATCTGAAGTATCCCGTGATTGTTGGTGGATATGATGCGCATTTGGCCGGAAAAAGATTAAAGGATGCTAAAATTCCGGTAATGCTGCAACGATTACATAGTTTACCAGAAAATGAAGAGGATGCTGTCGATCTGCCGTTCAAATTGCCGTCACTTTTACAAAAAGAAGGAATTAAATTTTGTTTACAGAATGAAGGAGATATGGAAGCCATGCACACCAGAAATTTGCCTTTTCTTGCCGGAACAGCAATGTCTTACGGTTTGACAGAAGAAGAAGCTATTCGTTCCGTTTCACTTTCGGCTTGTGAAATTTTGGGGATTGATAAGAATTATGGTTCAATTGAAATTGGAAAATCCGCCACGCTTTTTGTTTCAAAAGGATCAGCATTGGACATGAAAACAAATCAAGTGACCTTGATTATATCAAATGGTAAGTTGGTTCCGACAAATAATTTTCAAACAATACTTTTCGAGAAATACAGTAATAAATACAAACAGAAGTAATTTTTTTTAATTTAATTCCTTCGGTTGTAACTTATTTTAAACTCAATCGTCTTACGGCCGAAACACATGAATATTCACGATTACAATAGTGGTGTTGATAGCTACGCTGACGGGCTTTATCGATTTGCTGTGAAAAGTTGTGGAAATTCAGATCAGGCGAGGGATTTTGTTCAAGATGCCTTCGAAAAGCTTTGGACTAAACTAGAAACGGTGGAAGCCGATAAAATGAAATCGTATTTATTTTCAACTGTTTATAATGCAATCGTTGACTCTGCAAGGAAAAATCAACGCAAACAAACGTATGAAGCTAACCTTCAAACTCCATCTCAAGTTGAAACAACTTATTTTGATGTAAAAGAAAAGCTTGAAGAAGGACTTCTAAAAATGCCGGAAATTCAGAAGCAAGTCGTTCTATTGCGCGATTATGAAGGATATTCCTACCACGAAATAGGTGAAATTACAGGTTTAAGTGAACAGCAAGTTAAAGTTTACATTTTCAGAGCACGTAAATTTTTACGAACTTATATAGGTCAATTGGAAGTTTTAATATGATAACAAAAGAAAATATTGATGCCTACCTGTTGGATTTTCTTGAAGGAAATCTAAATCCAAGTGAACTATTGGAATTGAAAACCTTTTTAAGAGAAAATCCTTCATTCAATCCAGATTTTGAATTGGTTAATTTGGACAAGGATAATTTGCCTAATTTCAATAAAGCGTCGTTGAAGAAAAATCTGGTATTCGAGCCAACCGCCTTTCAAGAAATTCAAGAGGGTACTATTGAGGAAAAAATGTTTGTTGCATCAGCTGAAAATGTGCTTTCTGAAACAGAATTAATTCATTTTAAAAATCATTTGATAGGTAATTCTCTTGCGCAAAAGGAATTCGACATTTTTAAAAAGACTCGATTTGAAGCAGATGATTCGATCATATTTCCTAATGTAAGTCAATTAAAAAGAATTGAAACAAAAGTATTCCCATTCAAAATGTTTGCTAAATGGAGTGCCGCTGCTATTGTTGTTGGAATTGGTTTTTGGTTGTTTTTTGGTTCTAGTTCAATGAATAAAAATGTCGTGATTAAAAAATCTACAAACTTTCGAAAAGAATCCACGAATCCGCAAGCTGTTAAACCAATTCTACCTAATGAAAATATTAATTTAATTCGGAATTATAAATTTAATCAACAACAATTAACTACAAGGACCTTGTCAAAATCAGAAGTTTCGTTGAGAGAATGTAAAGAAACTTTTTCCGCACCAAATGAGATTGTATTTGATACGAATGTTTTAGATACTAATGAAGCGAAAACGTATATTGATCAAAATGAAACCTTACCTATCAATGAATTAGCAAAGATTTCTCCGAATGCAAGTAATACCTTAACTCCATTGGAGTTCGTGAATTCAAAACTGAAAAAACGTTTTTTCGGGAAATACAATCCATCAAAAGAAGAAATGTATGTCTCGATATCAAACAAGATTTCTTCTGCTGTCGGTATTCCATTTTTGTTCATACGCAAGCAGGAAAAAGGAAATCGTTCGTTTTACTTTCGTATCGGGAAATTTAGTTTTGAGAAAAATTAAAAGGGGTCTGTAACAAAATAGGCACACAGTCGTCTTAAATCAAAATCACAAAAATGAAGACAATTTTACTATCAGCAGTATTGCTAACTTACGGTTTCTTGGGCGCCCAAATAAAGTCAACTGAAAAACAAATAATCATTGAAGGGAAAGATACAATTACGATTATCAAAGATGTTTTGGAAGGTGATCTCAAACGCCAAACAATTTTACAAACGGCTGACAATAGCTTTATGACGATTGAAGATCAAGCAGATGGATCGCAGAAACAAACAATTATTAAAGGTGGAGATACTACAATAATCATTACCAAAAATTCTGGAGAAAATGTTTTGATAGAGGAGCTTGAAGACATCAAAATTGATGAGGAGAGCGATTCGACCAAAATCAATTTGGGAAAAATGAAAATTGTCATAATAGAGGATAAAGGCAATGAAAAAAAAGGGCAGAAAAAAATAATTATTGATGAAAAAGTGATAATAGACAACAACGGAAATATTCTAAATGAAGACAAAGACGATAAACCTGAAGAAAATGATTACGCTCATTGGGCAGGATTTGGAATAATGGCCAATGGATTTCTTAATTCTTCTGGTAAAATAAGCACCGCCGCTGATGCAGAATTTCTTGAATTGGACTATGCACGGAGCATAGGTGTCAATTTTAATTTGCTCGAAAAAAGATTTCCTGTTTTTAAAGAGTACATTGGTTTGACAACTGGACTTGGAATACAATGGAATCGCTACATGTTGAAAAATAATGTCGACGTTTTTTCGAATCAAGATACGACTTTTGGGGTTGCGAATGGTTTTATTGACTATCGTAAAAATGTATTGAGAACGACTTATTTACAAGCACCATTATTATTGGAATTCAACACGAATAAAAATCCCGAAAAAGCGTGGCATCTCTCGGTGGGTGTCGTTGGAGGAATTCGCATCGGATCTAGTTTGAAAACCAAATGGGAAGAAGACGACAAAACTCGAAAAGAACGCGTTAAATCCAACTTTAATTTCAATCCATTTCAAGCATACGCGACTGCAATCATTGGATATCACAATGCTAATCTATACGTGAATTATGGATTGACCGAAATCTTCGAAAAAGGAAAGGGACCTGCTTTCTCATCTGTTAATGCTGGTATATTGTTTACTTTTCATGATTCCCGTGGTAAACGTGGTTATCATTTTCTATAATTCAATTATTAGTTATTTTTTTCAAACTCAATAATTATCTCTTTATTGTCTTTTAAAGAATCATCAATGTATTTGATTGCTTCACGTGAAATGCGAATAGCTTGAATCATAAACTCTTTATCTTTTTTGAGCGACAGGTCAGCATATTCAAGTGCGCTGACGGAATTTCTGATAGCAGCTAAAACAAGCTCTTTGTCTTTTTTTAATGAAGCATCAGCAACTTTCAATGCCTTTTCTGATTTATTGACTGCAGCTAAAACGAGCTCCTTGTCTTTTCTTAGAATAGAGTCAGCGAAAAATAGATATAAACCATCCATATTAACCAATGTTAAAAGAAATTCTTTGTCTTTTCTTAATGATTCATCGGCATATCTAAGCGCATAACCCCGGTCCAACAGTGCGGTCAGAACAACCTCTTTGTCTTTTTTCAAGGATTCATCAGCATATTCTAACGCTCCTCCCACTCTTTTCACCGCTATCATTACCACTTCCTTATTTTTCTTTATCGACTCATCAGCATAATTAAGAGCAGAATAATTCTGAGACATTGCCAATAAGACTACCTCTTTATCTTTTTTTAGAGATATATCAGCGTATTTCAGCGCAATTCCATAGTTTTTCTTACTCTGAATTGCCGCAAGAACTACTTCTCTATCTTTTCTCAACTCCTCGCTAGCGAAATTTAAAAGTTCTCCATTTTTCTCTACAGCAAGTTTGACAATTTCCTTGTCATTTCTTAATGTTTTATCAATTAATTCAAATGCATATTTCATATGAAATATTTCTCGTAAAACTGTCCTTCGTTCATGTGCAATTTCAGCATTGTTAACCGCGGCAAGTGCAATTTCTCTGTCCTTGTAGAAAGAACTATCAACGTAAAATAGCGTCGAAGCATTTTGTTTTACTGCTTCTAAAATAAATTCTCGATTTTTTAATAATTTTTTGGATGTATTTTGCATGGCTTCAGGATAATTTAAAAGCGCAGAAAGAATTAGGGTTTTGTTTCCCTTTTGTTTCTTATTCAGGTATTTAAAAGAGCGTCCATTTGTTGCTAAAATTTCTCTTACAAAATTTTCATCAGCAAGTATGTTTTTATCTACTTCGGTTACTTCTAGTTCATTGATTTTAATTGCTTTCAGAATAATTTCTTTGTCATTTTTTAACTCTTTATTAACGTTTTCTAAAAACAGATTCTCCTTCCCGTGATTCATTTTCTGCCTTTCACTTTTTCGATCCCAGTTCAATTGACAGTCATATTTGTCATCAAGAATCTCTAGAATAAAATTTTTATCATTTTGAAGAGATTTGTCAGCATATGACAAGGTGCTGGGGTCGTTAGTTACTGCGAATAATACAATTTCCTTGTCATTTTTGAGAGATTCGTCGGCATATTTCAGAATTCTTTCATCAAATTTTAGTGCTCTCATTACGAATGCTTTGTCTTTTTTAAGATCTTGAGAGGCAAACTTCATGGCATCATTGCACATTTTCATTGCCAGAGAAAAAATTTCCTTGTCAGACTTGTAATTCCGATCAAGAGATTCAAATGCGAAGAAATCTTTTTTTACTAGTGCAATCGCTTCTTCTCTCGAAATTGATTTTTGTGAGAAAGAAATATTCACAAACAATAATGAAATCAAAATGAGGTTAAAATTTTTCATGGTCTTTAAATGATTGATTTAGGTGATCAAAAAAATATTTTCAGTAAACAAACTTATCTAAAAAACGTATAATGAAATTAGTTGAATTTGTTACTCTTTGAATCATCCAATTGATAATTTTTAAATTATCGAAATAAATTTTGAAATCCATTTTCTCAAACATAATCTAATTTCTTTTGTTTTATTTAAATGAATAAAACCATTTTTTGGCATCGGCGCGATCTGCGAATTCACGACAACGCTGGACTATACAAAGCTTTGAAATCAAGTTCAACAGTTCAACCGATTTTCATTTTCGATCGAAATATTTTGGATTTACTGCCAAGGAACGATCAACGAGTTTTGTTTATTTACCAATACGTTCAGAATTTAAAAGAGGCATACCAAAAACTTGGTTCAGATTTGTGGGTTTTTTATGGAAATCCGTTGGAGATTCTACCCAAATTAACTGAAGAAAAAGAATTTGATTCAGTCTTCACCAACCGTGATTACGAGCCATATGCTTTGGAGCGCGATAAAACTATCTTCGATTTACTGAAAACTAAAAATGTAGAATTTCACGGAGCAAAAGATCATGTCATTTTCGAAAAGAACGAAGTGTTGAAAGACGATGGGAAACCATATACCGTATTTACACCTTATTCTAGAAAATGGAAAGCGAAGTTGAATGATTATTATCTGTCCTCTTATCCTGTTGAGAAATACCTTGGAAATCTAAATAAAGGAATTGAAGAGGTTAAATTTCTTTCACTTCAAAAAATGGGATTCAGTGATGTACAACTTTTCCCGTTCCCGAAAGATGTGACTTCGAGTGATTTGATTAAAAATTATGACTTGAGACGGAATTTCCCTTCGGTTGAAGGAACTTCTCGATTGAGTGTTCACCTTCGTTTTGGAACGATAAGTATCCGGGAATTGGCAAGGCAGGCACAGCATTTGAATGAAACATTTCTCAATGAATTGATTTGGCGTGATTTCTATCAAACGATAATTTACCATTTTCCACATTCGGCAAAAGACGCATTCAAATCGGCTTACGACAAAATTCAATGGGAGAAAAACGAAGCGCATTTTCAAGCTTGGTGTGAGGGAAAAACGGGTTATCCGTTAGTTGATGCGGGAATGCGGGAACTCAATCAAACTGGTTTTATGCACAATCGCGTTCGAATGGTTGTTGCCAGTTTTTTGACGAAGCATTTGCTCCTCGATTGGCGATGGGGAGAGGCTTATTTTGCTGAAAAACTAATGGATTTTGAATTGGCTAGTAATGTTGGCGGTTGGCAGTGGGCCGCAGGTTGTGGTTGTGATGCCGCTCCTTATTTTCGGGTTTTCAATCCAGCTTCGCAACAAGAAAAATTTGACAAAAAATTTGAATACATCAAAAAGTGGGTTCCGGAATTCGGAACTTCGAAATACCCTGAACCAATAATTGAACACAAATTTGCACGAGACCGAGTTTTAGATCGATTTAAATCTGCTTTAAACGAAACGATATGATACAAATTGGAGATAATTGCCCTTCATTTAAACTGAAGAATCAATTCGGAGAAGAATTCGATTTAGCTAACTTATTGGGGAACAAAACACTAGTCATCTATTTTTATCCAAAAGATGATACACCAGGATGCACCAAAGAGGCGTGTTTCTTTCGCGATCGTTTTGAAGAATTTAAAGATGTGGGTTGTGAAGTCATAGGGATTTCATCTGATTCGGAACAGAAGCATAAGGAGTTCGCTGAAAAACATAAGTTGCCATTTATTCTATTGGCTGATACAAAACAAGAAGTTAGGAAGTCGTTCGGTGTTCCAGGATCATTGTTTGGATTAATTCCAGGTCGGGTAACATACATCGTTGGGAAAGACAAAAAAGTAAAGGGAATATTCAATTCCTTACTTAACCCACTTGGTCACATTGATCACGCGTTGGAGTTGGTGAAAAGTTTCACAACCTCAGTTTATTAAAGTCGAAAATTGTTTTTTTTGAAAGATAAAATTTACGATTGAAAATAAATAGCTATTTTCAACAATTGTAATTATTATTGTATGAAGTACAACAATTATTTTTTCGTAAATATTAAAAACAAAAACGATTAAAAATAACAATGTATCGAATTGAATTCTCCAACTTCTTTACTTCTGCGTTTTCAGTTGATTGCATCATTTTTGGTTACTCCGAAGACAAGATAAAAGCACTATTAATAAAACGGTCGGTGAAACCATTTGAAAATTATTGGGCGGTTCCGGGTGATTTAGTTTATCCTGATGAAGATCTTCCGCAAGCCGCAGAGCGTGTATTGTTTGAATTGACAGGATTGAAAAATGTAGAGATGCATCAGTCCGAAACATTTGGAAATCCTAAACGACATCCAGAAGGACGTGTAATTACGATTAGTTATTTTGCTTTAATCAGAATTGAGGATTTTGAAGTGAAGGCCTCGTCCTGGGCAGAAGAAGTTAGTTGGGTTCCAATTTTTGAAGTTCCTAAATTAGCATTCGATCACAATCACATTTTGAATTCAACATTTAATTTATTGTGTCAGAAACTGCAAAATGACCCGATTTGTTTTGACTTACTTCCTGATCGATTCACGCTGAATGAATTTCAGAAATTATATGAATACGCTTTTCAAGTCGAAATGGACAAAGCGAATTTCCGAAAAAAAATAAAAAATATTCCACTTGTAGCTCACGAAGAAAAACAAAAGAATGTCAATCACCGTCCAGCCAAACTATTTTCATTCAATAAGGAAAACTTTGAAAAACTCACTGAGTTAGGGGATTGTCGTTTCAAAATGTAAAATCAGGCATTTTCAACTTTAGTTATCCTTGAACTTTTTACTTCGTTTTTTGTTAGTGTAATACTTATTGTTCTTTTTACAATAATTACAAAAAAAAATTATAAATTTACCGAAGAAACCTGCTAAAAAATGATAAAAAATTTATTTTTTTCCCTGCTCATTCTTCTATCCTTCAATAATCTTTTCGCTCAAAAAGAAACAATTACGGGACAAGTCAAGAACGAAATGAACCTTGGTTTGCCATTGGTAAAAATTCAACTCAAGGGTCAAAATAGTGGAGTCACTACAGACGCCGATGGTTACTTTGAATTTGTTGTTCCAAATAAAAACGAAGGAACACTGGTTTTCACTTTGACAGGATATGAAAAACAAGAAATTGATTTGAAAGGTCAAGTGAAAATCGATGTAATAATGAAGGAAGTATTCAATGAGAACCAAGAGGTAGTTGTTGTCGGTTATGGTTCAGCAAAAAGCAAAGAGTTCACTGGAGCCAATTCCAAGGTCAAAGGAGAGGATATTGAAAAACTGAATATTACGCGAGTTGACCAAGCGTTACAAGGACAAGTTGCAGGTGTGAATATTTCAACAAATTCCGGTTCTCCAGGTGGTTCAGCGAATATTCGGATTCGTGGACTTTCAACTTTTGGCGATAATGATCCATTGATTTTAGTTGATGGAATCGTTTATGATTCGGAAGGTTTAAACGCGTTGAATCCGTCTGATATTAAGTCAATTAATGTTCTAAAAGATGCAACTGCTGGTATTTATGGTGTGCGGGCGGCAAATGGAGTAATTATCGTTGAAACAAAAAAAGGGAGTTTAAATAGCAAACCTCAAATTGAATACAATGCTTTCTATGGTATTCAGCAGACTTCTCGTAAATTAGATTTATTGAATGCAACCGAATATGCAGTAATTAAAAACGAAATGTTTGGTTTGGGAGGTCAACCCATGCCATTTAATAATACAAATTTAGGAGTTGGAACCTCTTGGCAAGATTCTGTTTTTCAATCTGCACCGATGCAAAGTCACAACTTGAGTATCAATGGAGGCACATTAAATACCAGATATTCAATTGGTCTAGGTTATTTATCTCAAGATGGAATTGTGGGCGGTCCAAAAGCAAATTTTTCACGCTACAATGCTCGTTTGAATTTTAGCACAGATTTATCTTCCAAAATCAAATTGAACTCGGTGCTTCTTTATTCCAGTGATTCACGAAGTACCTTACCTGAAAATGGAATAGGTTCTGTTCTGTATAATACGATAAATGCATTTCCAAATGTCCCTATCAAAAAGCCTAACGGACAATTTTCCTACCTTGAAGAAGTAAGCGATATCATAAATCCAATTGCTCAAATGCAAAATCAATACAATTGGAATACAGCAAATAAAATCGTTGGTAAAGAAGAGTTTATTTATGAATTTAACGACCATTTATCTTTCACGAATCGAATCAATTATAATGTTGCCATGGTGGACGGTAAAGTATTTTCACCGCTTGTTTGGTACGGAGACGGAAAATATGCAAATACTGCAATAAATGAGGAGTTGGAATCACCAACTGTTGAAATTGCTCCGGATGTTG
>VGML01000026.1 GCA_016866415.1 Bacteroidota bacterium
AGGTAGAATCTCAACTCTCTTTCCTCGTAGATGATTGATTGACTGATCAATAAGTTCAATGAAGTTGTGTGGTAAAAATTTACAAGCTAAACCAACTGCAATTCCTTCTGCTCCTTGTGCTAGCAACATTGGAAATTTCATAGGCAACTGCTCCGGTTCTTTGTTTCGACCATCATAACTTGCCAACCAATTGGTGGTTTTGGGATTAAAGGCAACGTGCAAAGCAAATTTCGATAAGCGTGCCTCAATGTAACGTGGAGCAGCAGCGCCGTCTCCTGTCAAGGTATTTCCCCAGTTTCCTTGGCAATCGATTAATAAATCTTTTTGTCCTAACTGAACCAACGCATCACCAATGGAAGCATCACCGTGGGGGTGATATTTCATTGTATTTCCGATTATGTTAGCGACTTTGTTGTAGCGTCCATCTTCCATTTCCTTCATGGAATGAAGAATTCGACGTTGGACTGGCTTCAAACCATCTTGTAGGGAAGGAACGGCGCGTTCAAGGATAACGTAACTGGCGTAATCCAAAAACCAATTTTCATACAAACCACCTACAGGGACGATATTTTCGTCCACTTTCTTGTTCTCAAAGGGATTGTGATCCTCTTCGTTTGCTTGGTTTGTTTCGTCGATTTCGTCCTCGGCCATAAGTTATGAAGCAATATCTAATTCATCAGATGCAGATTCCAAAACGGTTTCTTCCGCAGCGTCTTTTTCGACTCTCAGGTTATCAATTATAAAATCTTGTCGCTCTTGCGTGTTTTTCCCCATAAAATAGGAAAGTATCGAATCGATGGATGCGTCTTTGGTTAGTAAAACCGGTTCCAAGCGTATGTCTTCTCCAATGAAATGAATGAATTCGTCCGGTGAAATTTCTCCCAATCCTTTGAATCGTGTGATTTCCGCAGATTTTCCGATTTCAGCGATGGCATTTCTGCGTTCCTCTTCGGAATAACAATAAATCGTTTTCTTTTTATTTCTAACTCGGAATAACGGCGTTTGCAAAACATAAACGTGGTTTCGCTTCACCAAATCCGGGAAGAATTGAAGAAAAAATGTCAACAAAAGCATTCGAATATGCATTCCGTCGACGTCGGCATCAGTTGCTATTACAATTTTGTTGTAACGCAAATTATCCATTTCTTCTTCAATGTCCAAAGCGGCTTGGATGAGGTTAAATTCCTCATTTTCATAAACCACTTTTTTGGTCAAACCATAACAATTCAAAGGTTTACCACGCAACGAGAATACCGCTTGCGTATTGACATCTCTTGATTTTGTAATGGATCCACTCGCCGAGTCTCCCTCGGTAATAAATAGTGTTGTGGCTTCACGCTTTTCATCTTTCAAATCAGTCAAATGAACACGGCAATCGCGTAATTTCTTGTTATGTACATTCGCTTTTTTAGATCGTTCTCGCGCAATTTTTCTAATTCCTGCCAACTCCTTGCGTTCACGCTCCGATTGCTTAATTTTCTTTTCAATCGTTTCGGCGACATCTGGGTGGCGGTGCAGGTAATTATCGAGTTTATCCTTTAAGAAATCGTTGATGAAAGCTCGCATCGACTTGCCTCCTGGTTCAATTTCTTGTGAACCAAGTTTGGTTTTTGTTTGCGATTCGAAAACGGGCTCAATAACCTTAACCGAAATAGCCGCCACAATCGACTGACGAATATCCGATGCTTCGTAATTCTTGTTGTAAAAATCACGAATCACTTTCGCTACCGATTCACGAAAAGCACTTTGATGTGTTCCACCTTGTGTTGTATGCTGACCATTCACGAAGGAATAATAGTCCTCACCATAGGTTCTTCCATGCGTGAAAGCGACTTCGATGTCTTCGTCTTCGAGGTGAATGATTGGATAAAGCGGATCGCCATCCATGTTGTTTTCCAATAGATCCTTAAGACCATCCTTGGAATTGTAGCGTTCTCCGTTATAATGTATTGTCAATCCGCGATTCAGATAACAATAATTCCACATCATTTTATCCAAATACGCAGTCTTGAAAGCATATTTCTTGAAAATCGTTTCGTCAGGATTGAATTCGACATAGGTTCCGTTTCCTTCCGTCGTTTTCTCTAAAGGATACTCCTTAAGCAGCTCTCCTCGATTGAATTCCGCTTTTTTCAATTCACCTTCACGAACCGAATAAACCATGAAATGAGATGAAAGCGCATTTACCGCCTTAGTTCCTACCCCATTCAAACCAACCGATTTCTTAAATGCTTTGGAGTCGTATTTTCCACCTGTATTCATTCGGGAAACAACCTCAACAACTTTCCCTAATGGAATTCCTCGACCGAAATCACGAATGGAAACTTTGCCATCTTTGACTTTAATTTCAACCTTTCTCCCATTTCCCATCACAAATTCATCAATGCAGTTATCCATGACTTCCTTCACCAAAATGTAAATTCCATCATCAGCGGCCGATCCGTCCCCAAGCTTACCAATATACATTCCCGGTCGAAGTCGGATGTGTTCTTTCCAATCGAGCGAGCGTATGTTATCTTCCGTATATTGATTTTCTGCCATTGGGTATTTATATGAGCAACAACAAATTTAACTGAAACAAGCGCTGAAAAAGCAATAAATGAAGCTGAGTTATGAACTAAAATCGGTTGAAAAGCCTATATTTTTTGAGTGTTTGCAGAAAATTTATTCGAAATCAATAAAACACTATCTTTGCGCCAAAATAAATTTTATGGCAACTACCGCAGATATCAGAAATGGATTGTGTATTCGTCACAACGATAAATTGTTTCAAATCATTGAATTTCAGCATGTAAAACCGGGAAAAGGACCTGCTTTTGTTCGAACCAAAATGCGTCAAATTGAAACTGGAAAAGTAATAGACAATACGTTTTCAGCAGGACACAAAATTGACCCGGTGCGAATTGAAAATCGTGAATACCAATATTTATATCAAGAAACTGAAAGTTATGTTTTTATGAATAATGAATCGTTTGAGCAAGTAAATATCCCATTAAAAATGGTTGAAAAACCAGGTTTTTTGCAAGAAGGAATGACCGTAAATATTTTGTTCCACGCTGAAGAAGAAACACCACTCGTTGTCGATCTTCCGATGTATATCATTTCCGAAGTTACATATACTGAACCGGGAGTTAAAGGGGATACCGCAACTAATTCGATGAAGCCTGCAACCATTGCCACTGGAGCTGAAGTGAAAGTTCCTTTGTTTATTGATAATGGAGAAGTGATTAAGATTGATACGAGAACGGGGGTTTATGTAGAGAGAGTTAAGGGTTAAGGGTTAAGGGTTAAGAGTTAAGAGTTAAGAGTTAAGGTTGAAATGTATAATTGATAATGTAAAATTGAAAATTATTGGTTAGAATTCAATTTCTACATTCTACATTCTACATTCTACATTCTACATTCTATATTTTAAATTAAAAACATGAAAAATACCGCACTATCACAAAAACATATCGCATTGGGAGCTAAAATGGTTCCGTTTGCTGGATTTAACATGCCTGTTCAATACGAAGGTGTGAATGCTGAACACGAAACAGTTCGAAATGGAGTTGGTGTGTTTGATGTTTCACACATGGGTGAATTCATTTTGCGTGGACCAAATGCGTTGGCTTTGATTCAGAAATTCTCTTCGAATGATGCTTCTGTATTGTTTGATGGTAAGGCTCAATATTCGTGCATGCCCAACGGTAAAGGTGGAATTGTGGATGACTTGATTATTTATCGTGTAAATGAAAATGAATACTTCATTGTGGTAAACGCCTCGAACATCGAAAAAGATTGGAATTGGATTTCTTCTTTGAATGATTTAGGAGTTGAAATGAAAAATGTTTCTGACAATTATTCACTTCTTGCGATCCAAGGTCCTAAAGCTGCGGAATCTATGCAATCGTTGACGGATGTGAATTTATCTGAAATGGTATATTACACGTTTACCCACGGAACATTCGCTGGTATTGAAAACGTGATGATTTCTGCAACAGGTTACACCGGTTCAGGTGGCTTTGAGATATACGTGAAAAATGAAAACATCGAGCAAGTTTGGGATGCTGTTTTTCAAGCGGGATCGGCTTTCGGAATTAAACCAATTGGACTTGCAGCAAGAGATACTTTGCGTTTAGAAATGGGATTCTGTCTATATGGGAATGACATCGATGATACAACATCACCGCTCGAAGCCGGACTAGGTTGGATTACAAAATTTACAAAGGACTTCGTTGACTCAGATTTTCTAAAAAAGCAAAAAGAAGAAGGGGTTACCAGAAAATTAGTTGCTTTTGAAATGATTGACCGTGGAATTCCTCGTCACGATTACCCAATCTTGGATTCTAACGGAAAGGTTATCGGAAAAGTAACTTCAGGAACCATGTCCCCGAGCATGAAAGTTGGTATTGGCTTAGGTTATGTTACCAAAGAATTCTCTGCATTGGATTCTGAAATCTTCATCGAAATTCGTGAAAAGGGCGTTAAAGCGAAAGTGGTAAAATTGCCATTTTATAAGAAATAATCATAAAGCGATTAAGGTTTTCTAATCCCTCTTCCACCCTGCTCCTTTGTGTTTTGTGTACGGAACATTCATCGCGTCCAACTTGGTTTGCAAGATTTCTAAACGTTTGATTACATCATTCAATTTAGTTCGCATGGCGTTGTATTGCTCCTCAGCGATTTCCTTGTTCGCACGATGCGTTTTCGTTACGCCACTAGTATTGTCATAAAGCTGATATTCAACCATTCCCAAGCGCGAAGAAATACTCGGTTCAAACTCAAACTCGTGTTTTTCCTTGATTTTATCTCCCCACATCGCAATTGCGCATTCGTCGTAAATCAATTTCAATGCTCTCGTTTCTTGTAAAAGCGACAAATCGGTATTTGGATATTCAATCAAGGCTTGCTCGATCAAATCCAATTCATCCTTCGTTTCATTCATCAAACGTCCTGATCCGCTTACTTTTCGGTTTAATTCCGCTACCTCAGCCCTGAACGTTTTTAATTCTTCCGGATTCTTTGCTACCAAAGTTTGATTGTTCAATCCTTTAACATTAAAAGCTTGTTTTGTTATTAATTGCTCTACAGCACCATTTTTGATCAAGGCAACCGAAACGTAGTAAGTTCCTGGCGTTGCCAAAAGACCCTTTCCTCCTGAATTTATTGGGTTGGTATTGTTGTTTCTAAGATCCCACGTTGCTCGGCTAATTCCTTTGCTTGGAGTACTCGTCATTCTTCGAATTTCCTTTCCTTGGGAATCGCTGATTGTCCAAACCAATTGAGCCGCATGATCTTGTTGTTCTTTTCTCAACTCATCAAAACTTGGGTAAAAAACATCTTTTTTATCCTTTTCTAATGCTTTTTCTTTTTCCTGACGAATGTCTTTCAATGATTTAGACTCTTCTTTCAAATGAAGTGAAAAAACTGCTCCGAACTCTGGATTTTTAGCCGACCACAAGTTATGTCCTTGAAAACCGGTCCCATCCAAGCCAAGCGGGTCAGCAGGAACGTATAATAGAGCATCTTTCACAGGAAACAAATGTGCCATTTTATCTAAATTCTCAGCTTTCAAATCGCGAAGTGGAGAATAATTATCCAATACGTAAAATCCTCTACCGAAAGTCGCTGCAACCAAGTCGCTCTCGCGTTTTTGAATGTCTAAATCATATACAGCAATTGTTGGAAGACCGCCTAATTTCGTCCAGTTTTGACCACCATCATTTGAGAAATAGGCTCCAAATTCAGTTCCGACGAACAATAAATTCGGATCAACAAAATCTTGTTTGATGCAATAAACGTTTCCTCTTTCAGGTAAATTGGATGCAATCGAAACCCAGGTCTTTCCTTTATCGTTCGATTTCAATAGATATGGTTTGAAATCTCCTTGACGCTGAGAATTAAAAACGGCAAAAACGACATTCTCATCAAAATTGGAAGCAGTCACCATATTAACGCGTGTGTTTTTTGGAACTCCCGAAAAAGTTGCGTATTTCGTCCAAGTGGAACCATCGTTTTCAGAAACCTGTATCAAACCATCATCCGTACCAACATACAATAAACCTTTCTTTTTCGGGGATTCATCCAAAGCAATGACGTTACCATAAATAGTTGTCGAAGCGTTTTTCATAACGGCATCAATTGTCCAAACTTGACCCATTACTTTTTCTTTGTTTCGGTCAATTTGTTGCGTTAAATCAGGAGAAATAACCTGCCAATCATCTCCTCGATTTGTTGATTTAAATAACTTATTTGCAGCGAAATAGAGTGTGGAAGCATCGTGTGACGAAACCACCAAAGGCGCATCCCAATTCCAACGATAAGCAGTCTCATTTTTTCCCGGCATTGGCTGAATTGGCACTTTTTCTCCGGAAGCTCGATCGTAACGAACCAACCATCCATATTGCGCTTGAGCATAAGTAATGTTTGGATTTGACCAATCAGTTGCCGACTCAAAACCATCACCTCCATTCGTAATGAACCAATCTGAGTTCAAGACACCAGAAACATTGATCGTAGCCGCTGGACCGCCCATCGAATTATTATCTTGTGTTCCGCCATAAATATTGTAGAACGGATATGCGTTATCGGTAACCGCTTTGTAAAACTGAATGATTGGCAAATTGGCGTAATAATACCATTCCTTAGCGTGCGAATAGGTTTCATAAACACCGCCATCACAGCCAACTAACCAATGATCGGTATTTGAAGGATCAATCCAAATACAGTGATTGTCAACGTGCTTATTTGTTTCGCCAGTTGGCTTGAATGTCTTTCCACCATCTTCCGTGTGGTGCATATACGTGTCCATGGCAAACACCTTGTTTTTGTTGTATGGATCGCAAATGATTTCTTGGTAATAGTTACCACTCGTGCTAAAATCGCCTTGTTTCGACCAATTTTCACCTTTGTTTATGGAACGATAAACGCCACCTTTTCCGTAACGACCTTCAACAATTGCATAAACGTAATTCGCATCGGCATGAGAAACAGCAAGTCCAATGCGACCCATATCCGTTTTAGGAAGGCCAGATGCAATTTCACGCCACGTTTTACCGCCATCTACTGATTTATAGACTGTTGATTCAGGTCCGCCACCGATGTAGGTTGCTTCATTTCTTCTTCGTTGATGCGCTGCGGCATACAAAATATCCGGATTTGTTGGATCGATGGCTATTTCCGAAATCCCTGTTTCATCGGAAATAAACAAGGTTCTTTCCCAGGTTTTACCTCCATCTATTGACTTATAAACACCACGTTCTCCCCCACTCTTCCATAGTGGACCGTAAGCAGCTACCCAAAGGATGTTTTCATCTGTCGGGTGAATGATAATATTTCCAATATGCTCCGAATTTTTCAAGCCCATATTTACAAATGACTTACCACCATCAAGTGATTTGTAAACGCCATCTCCGTATGCAACAGAACGTTGGTTGTTGTTCTCCCCTGTTCCTACCCAAACCGTATTCGGATTTGATGGAGCCAACTCGACACAAGCAATGGAATACGAACCGTAATTATCGAAAATCGGTGAAAATGTTATTCCGTGATTATTCGTTATCCAAACACCACCGCAAGCAGCCGCTACAAACCACTGATCTTTATTCTTTGGATTTACCGCAATGTCAACCACACGACCTGAGGTCAAAGCA
Organism: Bacteroidota bacterium; assembly: GCA_016866415.1. Lineage (GTDB taxonomy): Bacteria > Bacteroidota > Bacteroidia > Flavobacteriales_D > Crocinitomicaceae > UBA952. The sequence goes on from VGML01000026.1 coordinate 7,635, forward strand.
GGCCCTACCATTCGAAAGGAAAGCGAAGAAACCGTTCCTGCGTCAAACAACGGCTTCGGTTTTTCAGTTTTATCGGTTGTTTTGGTGTTTTTTTGAGCGCAAAGTCCAACGGAAATTAACGAAAAGAGAACGAAAATCTTATACATAAGAGGATTTTTAAGTCCACTAAATTAATTGAAAATTAAACCTGCAAATTGGTTTTTTGATATTTATTACAAATTCACATCCACAAACGACTTGCAATAATCTTTTATTTGCTCACGAACTAATTTGAATTGTTCTGTGATTTCAGATTCAGCTCCAATTGCCTTTGCGGGATCGGGAAAATTGTAGTGAAACTTTATTGCATTCGTCGGAAAAAAGGGACAGCGTTCTTTGGCGTTATCGCAAACCGTAATAACAAAATCAAAATCGATGTGCGCGTATTCAACAATGTGGCTGGACGCGTGGTTTGAAATATCGATTCCATCATTCTTCATTGTGGCAATTGCTCTTGGATTTACGCCGTGCGTTTCCACACCTGCACTAAACACTTCCGCTTTGGTTCCTGCATAAAAACGCAGATAGCCTTCAGCAATTTGACTTCTGCAACTATTCCCAGTGCATAGAACCAGTATTTTTTTCTTTTCCATAATTTCAAAAGAACAACCAAATGATGTTTATTAATGTGAATTTCGGATCAAAACCAAATATCAATTGAAGCAAAATGACAGATGCAGTTATTATAATTTGCTTTTTGTATTTAACTACTGTTTCTTTCATTATTTAAAAGAACCAAATACATATTTGAAAATTAAAGATTTGATATTATACAAATCAGTTTAATTTTTACCCTTCTTTTCAATAATTTTATTATAGGCTCCATCCCAAAGATTAATCCGTTTCTGCAAAGATTCAATGGCAGCATCCTCGGCTTCCATCCAATAACTGAGACCAGAATCACAAAGATTTGACGTCATCTGTAAAGCTAAATGACTATGATGGTCACCATCAACCTCGATATGTCGCTCTAGATAATATTTGAAAATTGATACATTATCGGGAAAGGATTTATGAATGTCTTTAACAATTGACACAAACATTTCAGGAATTAAGTCCTCACGGCCGAATGTAAATATTGCCGACTGTAAATAAAATTTATTGCTATCAATAATCTTATAAGTAAAATTAACAAAATCGCAAGCCTCCTCAGGTGCACTAGATGCTTTCAAAGCGGCATTAACATCAGACTTAGATTTTAAAGCCTCAATAAACATTTCAATTTTTGAGCAATCGGCTCCACATTGATGCATTGCATCTAAATATAATTCGAAATGGCTTTTTCTTTCACCAAACAAATCAAGATCTGATTCCTCACCTACAACTATTTCATTAATAAGATATCGAGTGTCTGCTGAGCCCTTGGGAAACCAAGGAACAGAAGTGCATGTCAGATTATTTTGTAAGGTTTTTAATAAAGACATAAAATCCCAAACTGCGAAAATGTGATATTCCATAAAAACTTTAAGGTCATCAACATCTTTTATTACTGTATATAATCTATGATTAATGATTTGTTGACGTAACGGTTCAATCGCCTTTCTCAATTTATCTATATGCTCATTCATATCTGTAAAATTCAATCCATTTCACCATTGATAACATCTACAAAACTGGTGCAAACAAGAACTTATTTGGAGACACCAGATTAGTTTTCACGGCATACATTACGATACCTGCAGTATTCTTAACACCCAGCTTTGCCATAATGTTCTTACGATGTGTATTTACGGTATGCTTGCTCAAAAAAAGTTGCTCAGCAATTTGTTCATTGGTATGTCCTTCAGCAATTAGGACGATAATTTCATTTTCACGTTCGGATAGAATTACTGCCTCACAGGTATAGGAATCGAAATCCAAATCGTTTACATCGATATTCGCTTTTTGAATAGCTTCCAATATCTGGCCACAGAAGAATTTGTAACCTCTTGCAGTTTCTGAAACGGCGTTTACTATCTCGGTTAAATCGCAATCTTTTTTAACATAACTCGTTATTCCTGAACGCATAGCATCTACCAATGTTTGGGCACTTTGCTCGGGTGTAATAGCTAAAAAACGTACACGTTTGTATTTCTGATGAGCTTTGGGTACTATATTAATATCAAAGCCTGGTGATGTGTAATCAATGATTACTATTGAAGCACCAAACGAATTTAATTGCTCAAGTAGTTCCTCGTTATTTGTTGCTTCACCAATTATCGTAATGTCAAGTTGTGCCGAAAGTATTGTTCTCAATCCGATTCGAATCAAGTCATTACTATCAGCGAGAATTACGTTCATCTTATTTAGAATGGATTTAAACAAGGCAAAGATAAAAAGGGAATTTGAAAGAGCAATGATTTAGTAAGAAATAGTTTTGGTGGTAAGATGACGTTAGGACTTTAGGACAAATGACTTTCAATCATTTTACATTCTGCATTATCTAATTTCAACATTTAAACCTTCAACTCTCAACTCGAAGAATTTTACCAGCAGCGCAAACCAACTGCCATAACGCACGTGCACCAACATTTGCATCCCAATCACCTTCTGAACCTGGGGCAACTTCATTCAAATCAAAACCGATGATCTTACGACCTGATTCCACTAACTTGAAGAACAGATAACTGATTTCTTGCAATTCAAATCCACCTGCAACGGGCGTACCGGTATGTGGGCATAATTCTGGTTTAAGGCCATCAATATCAAAAGAAATGTAAACGTTTTTTGGTAATGCTTCAATGATTTCATCTACTTGTTGAGCCCACGTTTTTCCAGTATAGGATTCATTTTTTAAATTCCAATCGTAAAATGTTTTCACGCGATTCTGTTGTTCTGAAAGCTGAATTTCTCGTTCCGAAACATCACGAATTCCTACTTGAACCAATTTCGACATGTTTGAACAACGTTGAAGCACATTAAACATTATACTTGCATGAGACTGCTGAAAACCTTCGTAGGCATCACGTAAATCTGCATGAGCATCAACTTGCAGAATTCCAAAATCGGAATAGGTTTCATTCAACGCTTCAATCAATCCGAGCGGAGTGGAATGTTCACCACCCAAAACAGCAACCATTTTTCCTTGTTTGAGCAATTTAAGACTGCGCTCCTTTAAATTTTGTCTGAGAGCTTCATGCGCTTCATTGACTTCATTGACATCCGATTGGAATTTTTCCAAAGCCAATTCTTCTCCGTTTTCTTCCAAAAAGTGGATGTAACGCATACCTTTTTCACAACAAATGTCATTTATTTCTTTCCATTCCTTTGAAATCGGAGCCATGTAAACTTTCGTATCGTAAGCCCGTTCCAACTCAGGATGAAAAAAATCCAATTGGGTCGAAGCATTCAAGATGGCTTGTGGACCATTGCTTGTTCCTTTACCATATGAAGCTGTCGCATCCCAAGGAATAGGAATAATTACGATATCTGCCTCGTTCTCCGAATACGGAAAACCAAAAATATTACCATTGGCAATTCCAACGCCGTTGGGATCAAATTGTGTCATTTATTTAAACTTTTATAGCAATCTACCGCCTTTCGAACGGAACCGTTTTTTTGAAGAAGTTCAGCGGCTAAATCGTAATCAATTTTTAATTCATCTGCGACCATTCGTGTTCCACGGTCAACTAATTTGTTATTGCTCAACTGCATATCAACCATTTTGTTTCCTTTGACGCGACCTAGTTTAATCATCAACGAAGTGGAAATCATATTCAAAACGAGCTTTTGCGCCGTTCCCGATTTCATGCGTGTGCTTCCAGTTACGAATTCTGGTCCAACTACTGGCGTCATCGGAAAATCAGCAAGATTAGCGATTGGTGAATCGGGATTACAGGATATTCCACCAGTTAAAATTCCTTCCGATTTGGCTTTTTCCAAGGCTCCCAAAACGTAGGGTGTGGTTCCAGAAGCTGCGATTCCAACCACTGTATCGTTTACATTAATGTTGTATTCCCATAAATCTTTCCAACCTTGTTCTCGATCGTCCTCTGCAAATTCAACAGCACGACGAATAGCTGTGTCTCCACCAGCGATAATTCCAACAACAATTCCATGCTCAATTCCAAACGTTGGAGGACATTCACTGGCGTCAACAATTCCCAATCTACCGCTTGTTCCTGCTCCCATGTAAAACAATCTTCCTCCGTTTTTCATTCGCTGATAACAAGCCTCCACAAATGCTTCAATCGCCGGAATCTCTTTTTCAACTGCCAACGGAACCGATTGATCTTCGCGATTGATATTTTGCAACAATGAGCTTGTAGCCATTTTTTCAAGGTCATTGTAATTCGAGCTGGATTCGGTAATTCGTTTCATTCTAATCGATTTTTAGAGTTTACACTAAATACGCTTTCATTTCAGAAGACTTCATATCAATCTCAATTCGATCCTTCAAGGTTGTCGACAAACGTAAACCAATGAAATCAGTTTTAATTGGATAATTGCGATGCTGGCGATCAACCAAAGCGACTGTTTTAATTGCTTTTGTTGCTTGTTCCAAGAATTTCATAAGCGCGTATTGCATCGTTTTTCCTGAGTTCACGACATCATCAACCAAAATGATGTAGCCTTTTTTCAAGGACTTTTGATCGATACTCAATTGAATCGGCTGACTCCACGGCTCCTCCTTGTTCACTTCGATTTCAAAATAAACCACTTCCATGTTGGAATTTGTTTGGATGATTTCTGCTAATTTACTAGCCAAAATAGCCCCATTTCCAACTATTCCTCCGATGAAAATAGTCTGTTCTTCAAAACAATTTTCAAGAATTTGGTGTCCAAGACGTGTAATTTTTTGGTCGATTTGCCGATGATCTAGAATAACTTGCATAACATTTGAATGTAAGCAAAGATATTTGTTTCCCGAGAAAAACGAATTGACTTGAAAAGAAAGAAATGAACAAAGATTTCGAAAGCGTTCTTTTTGAATTGAAATAAGCTAATTTCGTAACATGTCTCGATTTCAAGATTCGAAAAACATTCTGCTACACCTGAACTTACTCCGAGTTTGGAATTTATTTCTGCTCAGAAGCAGTTATTATTTGTCTAGAATTTTGAAACGTGAAATCTCATTTGGCTATCCGGCATCTTTGAGCATTGAACCAACCACCGCATGTAATTTAGGTTGTCCAGAATGTCCAAGTGGATTGAAACAATTTACTCGACCAACTGGAAAAATCGATTTGAATCTTCATCAAAACATGTTGGAGCAGGTCAAACAAAGCGTGTTTTACATCAACTACTATTTTCAGGGAGAACCTTTTTTACATCCACAATTTTTGGAACTGATCAAACAAGCTAAGCAGGCTAAAATTTATACCTCTACCTCCACGAACGCCCATTTCATTGACCAGCAAAAAGCAGAAGAAATCGTTGAATCGGGGTTAGATCGCTTGATTATTTCCATTGATGGCTTAACGCAAGAAACCTACGAGCAATATCGCGTTCACGGAAACTTGGAAAAGGTAATTTTAGCTAGTAAAGAATTGGTTTCGGCTAAAAGAAAATTGCAATCAACTACTCCTCATTTGATTTTTCAATTTCTCGCTGTGAAACCCAATGAACATGAAATTCCTCAAGTGTTTGAATTAGCCAACGAAATAGGAATTGACGAAGTACGAATCAAAACGGCCCAACTTTACGATTACGAGCATGGAAATTCCTTGATGCCTGAAAATGAAAAATATTCTCGTTACATCAGACAAAAAGATGGAACCTACAAAATAAAAGGCAGTCCTGGCAATCATTGTTGGCGGATGTGGTCGGGAAGTGTTTTTACTTGGGATGGAAAAGTTGTTCCATGTTGCTTCGACAAGGATGCGAAGCACGTTTTAGGGGACATCACTACTGATCCCTTTCAATCCATTTGGAAATCACATAAATACCGAGCTTTTCGTCAAGCGATTTTAATAAACAGACAAGAAATTGATATCTGCAAAAACTGCTCGGAAGGAACACAGGTTTGGAGCTGAATTTATTTATTTGAATAAGAACGATTAAATTTACATTATCTAATAAAATGTACTATTTATGAAGGTGAACTATTTTAAACATATAACTAAGTCTTTGATGTTTTTCACTTTACTTAGTGTTTTAAGTTGCTCAACTGACAAGGGGACAACTAAACCTGGAAACGTAGAATTCTATGAAACATATTTTGCAAGTGAAATATTAACAGAATGGCAGGAGGCATCTTTAATTTCAAGTAGAAGAGAATTAGAATTGAAGGATTCATTAGTTCAAAAATCAAATTCCAGCTTAAGTTCCACGGTTTCCATTCAGAAAGGATTATCTGACTTAATTAGACCATATGGAGAATATGCAATTGGTTCTGCTTCAAAGGAAAACAAATCAAAAGTTGAATCTTTGTTAAAAAGAAAGGATGTTATCGGTGTATTCCCCAAGAATCTCAAATTTATTTGGTCTTCAGAAATGGAAGAGCTAGGTAATTTTGTAAAGGAAAAAGGATATATTCTATATGCTATTCGAATTCCTGAAAATAATGAGCCTTATTTGAGTGGAAAAGAAATAAAACATGCCACTACAGGCTATGACGATAATTCTGGAAGGATCACTATTGATATTGAAATGACCTATCGCGGAAGAGATAAATGGGCTGAGATGACCACTATGAATATTCAACGAATGATTGCTCTAACACTTGACGGTAAAGTTATTTTTGCGCCAATAGTTAATAACTCCATTTCAACTGGTCGTACTCAGATTTCTGGAAATTTCACAATAGATTTTGCTGAGAGCTTAGCAAAAAGAATTAACGCATTTTCTGAATTGAATCAGAAAAGATAAAACTTTGGCTTAATTTGAAATCACTTATCACCTATTCAAAGACATTAAAGTGGATATCATTCGTTTTAGCAGGTATTTTCTTAGTTGTACGTTTTCTTTATGGAAAAAACAATGAATTCGATGCAAATGGAGATTTTCAGCTTACAAATAAAGGTATTGTCCTTACTATTATTGCAGTTTTATTTGTTATTCTTGGTCTAGCTTTTGATTTTCTTAATTCCTTCAAGAAAAAATAAAAAACAAAAAAAGCTGCCCTTTCAGACAGCTTTTAATTCTGATTTAAGCTTTTAATCGCTTAGAAAAATCGATCAAGATTGGTGTTGCAACACACAATGATGAATATGTTCCGATGATTACTCCAACCAATAGCGCAAACAAGAATCCTTTGATTGCAGGTCCACCGAAAATGAACATGATTAATACAACCACGAATAGAATCATGGACGTATTGAATGTCCTACTCAACGTCGTATTCAATGATTGATTGATAATTTCATTATGGTGATCTTCTGGGGTACTTTTTCTCAGATTTTCACGTATACGGTCGAATACAATTACCGTATCATTCATTGAGTAACCAATTACAGTAAGGATCGCAGCAATAAACGCTTGATTTACATCCAAACTAAACGGAAGGAATCCATGTAGCAACGAGAAAACAGAGATTACAAAGAAGGCATCATGCGCCAAACCGACGATCGCACCAATGGAGTATTGCCAGTGACCAAATCGTAATAAAATGTATGCGAAAATCGCAACCAAGGACAATGAAATCGCAATTGCAGAAGATGTCCACAACTCACTTGAAATAGATGCGGCAATACTTCTAGATTCAACTACTTGATAATTACCCAAACGATCTTTACAAGCTGTAAGTCCCTCGTTTAATTTCTTATTTACTTCTTCATTAGCACCATCTTTCTTCAATAAATAATTGGTGATAATCTCAACGTTGTAATCGTTGGATTTCGTCTTCAAATCGATAGAAGCTACTTCTTTATTCTCAACGAACACTTTTGACAGATTTCCTCTGACGTATTCGATATCAGCTTTCTTTTCAAACTTTACAACAAAAGTTCTTCCTCCTGTAAATTCAACACTTTGTTTTAAATTTCGTGTGAATAAGCTAATAACCCCAAGAATTGTCACAGTGATTGAGAAAATGTAGAAATATTTTCTTTTTCCAACCCAATCAAATTTGAAATTTTGGAATAACCCTTTCGAGTAATTTGTGTTAAACGAAATAGGTTGATTTTTCGCTAACCAAGAATGAATGATTAATTCAGAAATGATAATCGCAGAGAACATAGAAGTAAAAATACCGATTATCAAAGTTGTAGCGAACGATTCGATTTCACCTGTTCCAAAGATTTTAAGAATGATTGCAACCAATAAGTGAGTTACGTTTGCATCAATGATAGAAGGTAGCGCTTTTTTAAATCCAACGTCTACGGAAGATTGCAAATCGAGAAAACGATTTTGTTCTTCACGAATACGTTCAAATATCAAGATGTTCGCATCGACCGCAGTACCAATTGTCAAAACGATACCAGCAATACCTGCTAATGTTAATACTGCTCCAAAAGAAGCAAGACATCCAAAAATTAACACCACATTAACTGTAAGTGCAATGTTTGCAGCCAAACCAGCCTTACCATAGTAGAAATACATATAAATAAGAACCGCTAAGAATGCAAAAGCAAATGAAATTAATCCTGCTCTTGAGTTTTCCTTACCGATTGTAGGACCAACTTTTTGCAACTCCTTGATAACACATGGTGCAGGAAGCGCTCCTCCGTTCAATAATCCAGCAAGATCTTCAGCTTCCTCAAACGTAAAGTTCCCAGAAATTTGTGTGCTTCCAGTGGTAATTGCATTGATTACACGAGGTGCACTATAAACAACGTTATCCATCGTAATTGCAACAATGCGATCTTTGTTTTCAGATGTCATTCTACCCCACTCATCAGCTCCGTCTGGTGTCATCTCCAAGTTAACTGTAATTTTTCCATCACGCTGATCATAACCCGTTTGAGCTTTATCAATGTGAGAACCATTTACACGTGCTTTACCTCCTTCAGGAACACGGCAAGCATATAAAATGTAAGCTTTCTTTTTAATTTTCTCACTCACTTCTTCTGGTTGTGCTGACCACATGAATTTCAAATCCGGAGGAAAAACAGACATAACATCTTTACGCTTCAGAATTTCGTCAATCTTGGCTTTATCATTTTTTTCAGGATTGTCATCGGCAAAAGCAAAACCCATTTCAAAATCTAAATTACCACGTGATTGAAGTAATTGTGCTAATCCTTTTTTCTGACCAGCATTGTTTGTAAGAGATAAGGACTCAATTTTAGTCTTCAAAGAATCCACTTTTGTAGAATCAGTCGATGTCGAATCATTCTCAGCTAGAAGCTCATCTACATTAACCTCATCACGAAGGGAAATATTTGCAGCTTTTGCCCATTGCGTTT